>JBMDWS010000168.1:0-4810 GCA_048594695.1 Truepera sp.
CGGACACGACTTTCCCTTCGGGCGGGTCGTTTTCACCCCGGCCTGGCATTCGAATTCGCTCCCCGACGGCTCTTACGGCGGGATGCCCATGGGGGTCGTGCTCGAGGTCGAAGGCAAGCGCGTCTACCACGCGGGCGACACGGCGCTCTTTGGCGATATGGCCCTGATTGGTCGCAAGGGGCTCGACCTTGCCATCTTGCCGATTGGGGACAACTACACCATGGGTCCGGAAGATGCGCTCGAGGCGGTCAAGCTGCTCAGGCCCAAGCACGTGATTCCCGTTCACTACAACACCTTCCCGCTTATCGCCCAGGACCCACAGGCTTTCAAGCGCGCGGTCGAAAGCGAAACCGACGCGAAGGTCACGATCCTCGAGCCGGGAGAAAGGTTCACACTCTAACCCTTGACGCCGCAGCCCTCCTTCGTTCCTGACGGGTATACCCTCGAGCGCCTCCTGGGCTCGGGAAACACCTCGCACGTCTTCGAGGCGCGCCATGAACACTTCGGCTCCGTCGCGCTCAAGCTGCCCAAGGAGGATATGCAGCGGGACCCGGTGCTGCGCCGGATGTTCGAAAACGAGGTGCAGATGACGCGGGCGCTTAAGCACGACCGCGTGGTTAGCGCCTTCGAGGGGTATCCGACGGGCGAAGGAGCGTTTCTGGCGCTCGAGTTCTGCGACAGCACGCTCGACGCGCAGTTACGCCCCGATCTGCCGCTCCAAACGGCCTATTGTCTCATTCTCGACGTGGCTCAGGGGCTGCAGCATAGCCACCAGCGGCAGATTCTGCACCGCGACGTCAAACCGGCCAACGTGTTTATCAAGGGGGGCCGCGCCAAGCTCGGCGACTTCGGTACGGGCGCTTACGTCGCCGATGTGTTCGGTGCACCGCAGCCCTCGGGTAAGGTCGGCACAGCCTTCTACATGGCCCCGGAAATCTTCCAGGGGCAGCCTGCGGCGGTCAAGAGCGACATCTACAGCCTCGGGGTACTGGCCTACGAAGTTATCGCGGGGGTAAGACCCTTCGGCGGTCAAAACGAGGACGAGCTGATGCTCGCACACGCTTCCTCGGTTCCCCCACCGCTGCGCGGGCTGCGCCCCGAGGTCAGCCTCGAGGTCGCCAGTGTGGTGGCAACCGCCATGTCGCGCACCCTGCCTCGTCGCTTCGACAACATGAATATGTTTGTCAGTGTGTTCGCCGAGGCAGCGGGTCTGCCTGCTAGCGAATCACTCCCGCAGATCAAGATCGGGCGCGCTGGGCGCAACCTCGGCCCTCACGCCTCCTCCCACAAAACCGCAGAACCCGATAAAACCGGTCTCTTCGGATGGTTTGGGCGCAAGCGCAGCTAGGATCCGAGACTTTTCCCTGATCTGCAGGCTCGAGCACGTCCGTAGACCCCAGTGCTGCCTCTTACCCGACACATGAGAAATCCGTACCCGCTTAGTATGAATTAACGGCAGCGCGCTACGAAGGTGCACGGTGTCCGCCGTGTATACTTAATTCGGAATGAGTCCTAGAAATGGGCTCGAGACGTCCCCTTTTACTCCCTTTCAAGCGAGGTGTTTATGAGCAGTCTGGAAATCCGCAACCTTCACGCCAGCATCAACGGTGAGCCCATCCTGCGTGGTGTCGACTTGACCATACCCAAGGGTGAGATTCACGCGCTAATGGGTCCCAACGGCTCGGGCAAATCCACCCTCTCCAAGATCATCGCGGGCGACCCGGCCTACGAAGTCACCGAGGGTGAGGTTTTGGTAGACGGCGAAAGCGTGCTCGAGATGGAACCCGACGAGCGCGCCCGCGCCGGTATTTACCTGGCTTTTCAGTACCCGGTCGAGGTTCCCGGCGTGTCGATGGCTAACTTTCTGCGCCTCGCGCTCAACGCCCGCCGCGACGAGGGTGACGAGATCGGCGTGATGGACTTCTACAACAAGGTCCAGGCCGCCGTCAAAGAACTCAACTGGGACGAGAACATCCTCGAGCGCTACCTGAACGAAGGTTTTTCCGGTGGGGAAAAGAAGCGCAGCGAAGTCTTACAGCTGCTCGTTTTGGAGCCCAAATACGCCCTTCTCGACGAAACCGACTCGGGCCTCGACGTCGACGCGCTCAAAGTCGTCTCGCAGGGCGTCAACGCGGCGCGCGGTCCGGACTTCGGCGCGCTCGTCATCACCCACTATCAGCGCCTCCTGAACCACATCGTGCCGGACAGAGTGCACGTCATGTACAAGGGCAAGATCATTAAGGAAGGCCCCAAGGAGCTGGCGATGGAACTCGATCAGAAGGGCTACGACTGGCTGCGCGAGCAACCCGAAGCGGTCGGTGTCTAGGATGACGGGTCGCAGGCTATGGAGCGCTTTTGCCCTGCTTCTGGCCTTCTGCGCCGCCTGCGCCCCCGCCGCGCAACCCTTTATGCGCGGTGGGGCGAGCGGTGAACAGGTGCAGGGCGACCTCGAGGCCTGCACCTTCGAGGGTCGCGACCGCACAGCGCAGGCTGTGCCCCGCGCCGACGCGTACCGGCGGGTGAACGTAGGCAGCCCTGAGAAGGGACCCTCTGTTTTGCAAACGCGCCTGCAAGCAGCCGCACAAAGTGGCGCTCAGGAGGAGTACCGCGTCTACGTCGACGAACAAGTACGCGCTTACGTCACGGCCTGCATGAAAGGTAAAGGCTACAGCGAGAGTAACTGAGCGGATTCCGCAATCAAGTCACACACCTCATACCTTGAACCGCTGTGCTTACAAAGCCCCCCACCTGACCGCGTCCAAAGCTTCACAAAAGAGGAGACATCATGGCTGACAACAACCTCCAAGGCATGCAGCACGAACGGCAGTACGAGTTCAGCCTGCCGGAAAACTACTTCTTCCGCTCGGAAAAGGGCCTAGACCGCCGCGTCGTCGAGCAGATTTCCTACTATAAAAACGAACCCGAATGGATGCTCAAGTTTCGCCTCCAGGCCCTCGAGATCGCTGAAAAGAAGGGTCGTCCCAAGTGGGGACCTGACCTGAGCAAACTCAACTTCGACGACATCTACTTCTATATCCGTCCGCAGGACAAGGCCGGAACGAACTCCTGGGACGACGTGCCCGAGGAAGTGCGCGAGACCTACCGCCGCTTAGGCATTCCTGAAGCCGAACAGAAGGCTTTAGCGGGTGTCGGCGCGCAGTACGAGTCGGAGATGGTCTACCACTCGCTCAAAGAGGAGTGGGAGAAAAAAGGCGTTATCTTTGCCGATACCGACTCGGGTCTACAAAAGTACCCCGAGCTTTTCAAGGAGTACTTCGCGACCGTCGTACCCCCCGAAGACAACTACTTTGCGGCGGTCAACTCGGCGGTGTGGTCGGGCGGGTCGTTCGTCTACGTCCCGGCGGGCGTCGAGGTCGAGGTGCCGCTGCAGGCCTACTTCCTCATCAACGCGCAGAGCATGGGGCAGTTCGAGCGGACGCTGATTATCGGTGAAGAGGGCTCGAAGTTTCACTACATCGAGGGCTGCACGGCGCCGACCTACAACTCGGATTCGTTCCACTCGGGCGTGATCGAAATCATCTGTAAGGAGCGCTCTCAGGTACGCTACTCGACCATTCAGAACTGGTCGCATAACGTCTATAACCTCGTGACGCAGCGGGCGCTGGTCTACAAGAACGCCTCGATGGGCTGGTTAGACGGCAACCTCGGCTCGAAGATCACGATGAAGTATCCGTCGTGCTATCTGCTCGAGGAGGGCGCACGCGGCGAAGTGCTGTCGATCGCTTTTGCTGGCGACAAGCAGCATCAGGACGCGGGCGCGAAGATGATCCACGCTGCGCCCAACACGAGCAGCTCGATTGTTTCGAAGTCGATCTCGAAAGATGGTGGGCGCAGCTCATACCGGGGTCTCGTGGAAATTCACGAGGGTGCGACGGGAGCACGGAGTAACGTCGAATGCGACGCGCTCCTTTTAGACGACCGCGCCAAGACCGACACCTACCCCTACATTCAGATAAACGAAAAGACCGCGCACGTCGGGCACGAAGCGACGGTGAGCAAGCTCAACGACGAGCAGATCTTCTACCTGATGTCGCGGGGTCTGGCCGAGGCCGAGGCCGCAGCCCTGATCGTACGCGGCTTTTTGGAGCCTGTTGCCAAAGAGCTGCCCTTAGAGTACGCTGTCGAACTCAACCGCCTGATCGAACTCGAGATGGAAGGTTCGGTCGGTTAACCAGCAAACCGGGAAGGGCTCAGTATGTTGAACTGAGCCCTTCCCCCGTGATGGGCCGTACGACTTGACTCACCGAGTGACCCTCTGTGAAGCAACAATCTGGACATTCTGGAAAACGACGGCGGCCCTCACGAAAAACTGCGTATGTCTCTCAGGAAAGGACTTCATGAGCCAAACCCAAACCCTCTCACCCGAAACTATCGAGAGCCTAGTCACACACCATAGCGAACCCGAATGGCTTGCCGAGGAGCGCCACGCCGCGCTGCGCACCTTCGAGGCGACACCCTTCCCCACCAACCGCGATGAACAGTGGCGCTACACCGACCTGAAGCGCTTCGATTTGACGGGCTTGGACCTCGTCGCGGCGCCGCAGAACAAGGACGTGTCCGAGCGCATCCAGATGCGCATCACCGACTCCGACGCCGAGGGTGTGCTCGTCTTCAAGGGGGGCGAGGTCGTCTTCCGCGACTCGAAGATCAGCGAAGCAGGCGTCATCTTTACCGACCTGCGCACAGCCCTCGCGGAGCATGAAGACCTCGTACGAAAACACCTCTACAGCGTCGTCAACGCCACGCAGTCCAAGTACACAGCGCTTAACTCAGCCTTGTGGCAAAACGG
>JBMDWS010000169.1:0-2872 GCA_048594695.1 Truepera sp.
CCGGAACGTCTTTATTGACGATGCGCTGCGCGAGTCCTTCGGCAATGGCGGTTTTCCCGACACCCGGCTCCCCGATCAGCACAGGATTATTTTTGGTGCGGCGCAGCAGGATCTGTACGGCGCGGCGGATCTCTTCATCCCGCCCGATCACCGGGTCTAGGTTGCCAATGCGAGCGCGTTCGGTCAGGTCGATCCCATATTTTTCCAGGGATTCAAAAGTCTTTTCAGCAGATTTCGTGTCCACGGTTCTCCCCCCGCGAATCTCCTTGGCGGCGTCCTCTAAGGCTCGAGCCTCGGGCAAGCTGTTCAGCTCTCTTCCGGCAGTGCGCCGCAGCGCCACGAGTAGCGCATCGGCAGCGACAAATGAGTCGTTCCAGCCCTTAGCGACGGCTTCGGCCTCATCGAAGGCCTTGGCGAGCGGCGCGCTCATGTACTGGCCCTCAGCCCCGGAAACTTTGGGCAGGGCCTCGAGCCCGGCATTTAGCGCAGCCTGGACACTCGGCAGGTTGCCCCCGGCTCGCTCGAGAACACGCGCCGACGGGCTGCTAGGGTCGGCGAGGAGCGCGGTGGCAAGGTGAAGTGGTGTGAGGGTCTGGTGCCCGCGTGTGCGGGCGATCTGCTGCGCACTCTGCACGGCAGACAGGGTTGATTCGGTAAGGCGTTCAGCATCCATAATAGTCAGATTATAAAACTTGAGTGCAGTATTGTCAAGTTTGTTTAGGTTTGGGACTGACTGGCTAAATGGCATTAGAAAAGGCCGCGAGTACCTGTCACGCCCTAAACCTTTTGGGCTGTCCATTGGGCTAGAAAAGAAAGATTTCGCTTAGCACAGGTACGTCAAACCCTTTAGCTACCGAAATGAGAACGACTGCACCCACCACGATGCCAAGGGCGAGTTTCTTTTGCGCTCGAGGCTCGAGGCCCACATGAACCAAAGTATCCGAACGAAGGAGCCAAGAAAGCAGTAGTGCGCCTACAGGAATGCCAAGAAATCCAAGAGGGCTCTCGAACCACATACCCAACGCGCCAAAACGAACAATCTTGCTGACCATAACCACACCATCAACCAAACTCCAGGCAAAGGCGATACACCAAACGGCTAGAGCTCCGAAATAGCCCCAAACCTTGCCATGCAGCAGGACTTTTCCTATAGGAAAAAGGGCTATGGTTGCAACGACTGGCAGTACCGTCCAGCCTGCAGAAAAGGGAAACAGAAACCCCTGTAGGGAGAAGCCTCCCAATGAAGCCCAGAAAATTGAACTGAGCAACAAGTTGACAGCCCAGTACAGTCCCAAAATGAACCCTGAAGCCGCAATCAGGCGGACGGTATCGGGAGAGTCAAGAGCCGCTTTTGGCTTCATTCGGCCGATTACGGAAGGTCGCGAAAGAAGGCAAAGAGCAACGACACCGAAAATAAAGCGAGAAACGTTAGGTATAGACAAAGCCTCGAGCTCAAACGTTCCTCGAGCCAGGACAAACATCAAGCCAAAAACGTGGGAATATCCCGCAAGAAAAAATACGCCACCCATCATCATGCCCAACCACCAGCCTTCAGGTCTGCGGATCCTTAACCATGAAGCAGTGATGAGCAGCGGAATAGCCCAGTAGTTACTCGCGTAGCCCAGATTGAAAAGCGGGTGCAAACTGCGTCTCGAGATGACGTACATGAGCATCAGACCTAGAAGTGCGAAGCCTGCAACGTAAAACAGGGCAGTCGCCAAGTTGGGAAGCAAGCCAGAAGACTTTTGGGATGGCGTTATGACACTCATCGACTTAGTTTAAATCCCTAAATAAAGCATGGCGATGCAAAATGCTTCATAAGACCATACGATTAAGTTTGTGTTCATTATCTTGCAATCTTCGAGTATGCATGGTTTGGCTGAAGGCCGCCCAAATCTGTTGCAACGCACTCACCGACCCTGAAGGGGCGCTGGCACAGTACCGCGCCGCGCTGACACCCGGGGGCAGCAAGCCTTTACCCGAACTCTTCGAGGCTGCCGGGGCAATGTTCGCTTTCAACTGGGAAACGGTGGGTGAGCTGCTGCGCTTTACCTACGCGCAGCGCTAGGTCATGGGTACGTTCACATGGCCCCCTCGAGCCCCTCACACAGTATCCTCACCTATGCGCCTTCTCCTGACCCTCCTCGCTCCCTTCCTGAGTTTCGCCCTGGCAGCGGGCGAAACTCCGACGTTTTTCGTGGATATGACGCTGCTGCTGGTCGTCAGCGCGGTCATCGCCTACATCTGCTTTCGCTTCGGGCTGGTGCCGATTATTGGCTTTCTGGTCGCGGGGGTCGTCATCGGGCCGCACGGCCTCGGGCTCATTCACGACGCTGAACTGATCGACGCTGCAGCCGAACTCGGGGTGATTTTCCTGCTCTTCACCATCGGGATCGAGTTCAGCCTCGAGCAGCTGGCACGAATACGAAGGCTCATCTTTATCGGCGGCGGCTTTCAGGTTCTGGTCACAGTCGGCGTCATTACCGGGCTGCTGGCACTCTTCGGCGTGTCGTGGCAGGTCGGGGTCTTTACGGGTTGCCTCGTGGCCCTGTCGAGCACCGCCATCGTCCTCAAACTCTTCGAAGGGGAGGGCGGGACCAATTCGCCCATCGGCAACGTCTCGCTGGGCGTCCTGATCTTTCAGGACCTAGCGGTCGTGGTGATGGTGCTCCTTATCCCCATGCTAGGCGAAGGCGGCGGATCACTCATGGGGCTCCTCTGGGCGCTCCTTAAGGCAGGCGGACTTATCGTCCTCGTACTCACATTAGCCACGAGGGTGATGCCGCACGTGCTCGAGGCCGTCGCCCGCACCTGTTCGCCGGAAATCTTCTTGCTCACCGTCGTCGCCATCTGTCTGGGCACGGCCTACCTG
>JBMDWS010000017.1:0-2228 GCA_048594695.1 Truepera sp.
CCGCATCGACCATATCGGCTCGACCTCGGTGCCAGGGCTCGCCGCCAAACCCGTGATCGACGTGCAGATTTCGGTCGTGGCGCTCGAGCCCATGAGCACGTACTTGTCGCCGCTCGAGGCGCTGGGCTACATCTGGCGTCAGGACAATCCAGAGCGAACCAAACGCTATTTCCGTGAGGGGCCGGACATGCGGCGCACGCACGTTCACGTCCGCAAGCTCGGCAGCTGGCACGAGCAGTACGCCCTGCTCTTTCGCGACTATTTACGCCAGCACCCGGACGAGCAAGCCCTTTACGAAGCGGTCAAGCGCCTGCTCGCCGCGCAGCACCGCCGCGACCGCACGGCCTACACCGAGGCCAAGGGCGACATCTTCTGGGAACTGATCCGCCGTGCCGACGCCTGGGCCGCAGAAACGGGCTGGGAACCAGGCGAATCGGACGCCTGAACCTCTCCCCCTTAGGCCTGCAGCGGCGTGTTGCCTCCCGGCTGCGGGGTCAGTTTGACAGTCCCCTCGTGTGCTCCCATCAGTGCCAGTGCGTGATCGCTGTGCGCGTCTCCGGCCCATACGATAAACCCCTTGCGCTCGAGGGTGCACGTACTCGGGTCATGCGGTGTCTGGACGCTCAGAATGCCCCCCTGCACGAGGTAGCCGAGTTCCCCAGCTAAAAAGGCAAGCAGGCTGCTCTGCGCGGGGACGAGAGGGATTTCCAGATCTTCTCGAGGGGGCTGAATGTCGATGGCGTTGTCAAGCCGTGAAAGATCGAGTTCTTTGAAGGGATTGGGGACGCCGAGCCGCTGAACGAGCGCAAACCCAAGGGTCTGCCGCATCAGGCTGACCGCGTCCCGGCTGCCTGCGTGGCCTTGCCACAAGGGCTCTTTCGCCCGGTTCAGGAGCATGCCACTCCCCAAATCGTTGGGGAAGTTGAGCAGCAGCACGCCACGGGCGTTCAGCAGTCCGATGTAACCTCGTTTGAAGTTGGGGTAGATGGTTTCGGGGGTCAAGCTAAGGGTTGTCAACGTCACCTCCTGGTCAGGGCGAGAGGGCGTGAGGAAATTATACGTCATAGTTTTCAGGCCCATCGGTGATGTTTTCTGCACGCTGACCCCAAAGCACGCGACATCCTTCCAGCCTGAGCTGCACGGCGGATCCAGAGCGCTCGTTACACCACGGTTTGGGCTGCTACCGGGGCTTATGCTTGGGCCTACATGCACCTTCTGGATCAAAACCTCCACCTGACCTACTGCACCAACATTCACCCGGCACGGGGCTTCGACGAAGTCTGGGAGAGCCTGAAGCGCCACGCACTGCCGCTCAAGGTGTCTCTTTCCCCGGACGCGCCCTTCGGCATCGGTCTCAGGCTGTCGGGGACGGAGAGCCAGGAGTTGCTCGAGGGCGATACACAGGCACGCTTCAAGGCGTGGCTGGGCGATAACGGCCTCTACGTCTTCACCATGAACGGGTTTCCCCACGGCCCCTTTCACGGGCAACCGGTCAAGGCCGAGGTCCAGGCACCCGACTGGCGAAGCGAGGAGCGCGTGGACTATACGCTCCGTCTGGTGCAGGCGCTCGCCGAGCTGTTGCCTGAAGGGCTCTCGGGCGGCATCTCGACGAGCCCGCTCTCGTACAAGGCGTGGGTAGACGCAAGCGACGCGGCAACCTGGCAGCTCCTGACGGAAAATGTCGTGCGGGTCGCTGAGGTGCTGGCGCGGCTCTACGACGAGCGGGAGATTCTCATTCACCTGGACCTCGAGCCCGAACCCGACGGGCTGCTGGAAAACAGCCGCGAACTCATCGCCTTTTACGAGAACTGGCTCCTGTCAGTCGGGAGTGGCATGCTCGCCGAACGCCTGGGCATCTCGGAAGAGGCCGCCCGCGAGAGCCTCTTGCGGCACATCCAGGTCTGTTTCGATACCTGCCACGTCGCGCTCGCCTTCGAAGACCCGGACGTTGTCCTCGACACGTTGGAGCAACGCGGCATCCGTGTGGGCAAGGTGCAGGTGTCCTCCGCGCCCGAGCTCTCCCCACACGACCCAGAGGCCACGCGGCGTGCGCTCTCGCCCTACACGGAGCCGGTCTACCTGCATCAGGTGATCGGACAAAACCGGGACGGCTCGCTGACGCGCTTCCCCGACCTGCCCGAAGCCCTCGCAGCTCTGCCGCAGGGGGAGACAGAACGCTGGCGCGTCCACTTTCACGTGCCGGTTTTTCTCGAGGGCACTGGGACCTT
>JBMDWS010000170.1:0-3950 GCA_048594695.1 Truepera sp.
TGGCATCGACGTATCGCGGGTGGCCCACGTCATCAACTATGATGTGCCGCCGACCGCCGAGGTTTATACCCACCGCATAGGGCGCACGGGGCGGGCGCAGCGTACTGGAGAGGCCTACACCTTCGTCACGCCCGGTGACGAAGACGCGGTACGCATCATCGAGCGTGCGTTGAAGCAGAAGCTCGAGCGGCGTACCTTTACCGACTTCGTCTACGACGCTGCGGAGGCCGAGCGCCCGGCCCAGGCAGGGCAGCGCCCAAACACGCGCTCGTCGGATCAAGCGGGGAGTGGTCGAAATCGTCGCTCTAGTCGCGGACAGGGCCGCGAAAACGGTCGCGGTGGAGCGACAAGAGCTCCGACAGGGACTAAACGGCCCAAGATACACTCGAGCTGAGGCTGAGCGCCTCGGTAAAACTCCCTAACTGCCCTCCATACATGCTTGAAAGTATCAGGGTTCTAAACTAGTCCCAATTCCTACGCGAGTGCTGCCAGAGCAAGCGGTCTCTAGCAGTTCTCTGGTGTCTCTAGGCAATAAAGCGTGCCGACACATGTCGTGTCGATACGGAATGTCTAAAGAGTCGGTTTAGCGAGGAATGTAGTCAAATACATCGGGGTTGGGTCCGGTACGGCCTTCCTCGCCCCGGTCGAGCGCAGCGATCTTGGCAATTTCTCCGTCCGTGAGTTCAAAATCGAAAATCTCGAAGTTCTCCTTCATCCGGCTGGGTGTGACGGATTTGGGGAAAACGATGTCGCCGCGCTCGATATGCCAGCGCAGGACGACCTGGGCGGGGGTCTTACCAAGCTTTTCGGCAATCTCGGTGATGGTCGGGTCGTCCAAGACCTTACCCTGCGCAATCGGGGACCAAGCTTCCGTCGCGATGTTGTGTGAGAGACCGTAAGCACGCACGGTTTCGTTGGTCAGGTAGGGATGCACCTCGATCTGGTTGACCGCTGGGACGGTTTCGGTTTCCTCTGCAAGGCGCTCCAAATGAGCGACCTGAAAGTTCGACACGCCGATCGAGCGGGCACGACCGTCCTGCTTGAAGCTCTCGAGCGTCTTCCAGGTGCTTACATAATCGCCGCCGTAGAGGGTCGGCAGGGGCCAGTGGATCAGAAACAGGTCCACGTAGTCTGAACCGAGCGCTTCGATGGTGCCGTCAAAAGCGCGTCGGGCGTCGTCGGGTTTGTGAAAGCCGTTGTTGAGTTTGCTGGTGATATAGACCTGATCGCGGGGAATGCCTGAAGCCCGAACGGCCTCGCCGACCTCGCGTTCGTTGCCGTACATTTCAGCGGTGTCGATGTGCCGGTAGCCCAGCTCGAGCGCCCGGGTCACCGCTTCGACCGTGTCTTCCGGCTTGATCTGATAGACCCCGAAACCGAGTTGCGGGATGGTGTTGCCGTCGTTGAGCTTGAGAGAAGGAACCGTCGTCATAAACGCCTCGTTTCGTGAGTGGCCCGCAGGCGTTAGCCTGGGCCGTGTGATGGATCCGGTACTGCGGATACTAGCGGACGTCCGCTATCCTCACATGGCCCACTGCAAACGACTGTCAAGCGCGTTACGCTTTCGGCGTTTTCGGCGCGGTTCCCACCGCCTCCAGTCGGGCTACGGGGCTACCGGCTGCACGTTGCGAACGAGCACCACCGCGTCGTTGAAGTCGTTGAGGCGGATGGATTCGTCGGTCACGAGGAGGTAGGCGTTCGGCACAGGGGTCCCGGTACGGTCTTTGAGCGGGAACGTGCGAACCTGATGCGGGCCAGCATCCGGGAAGGTATTGAGCGCGTCCTCGGTATAGACCGTGCGCTCACTAAAAAACCGTGTAGTGGGCCAGTAGGAGTAAAAGCCGAAGGTGTCGGCGGGCGGCTCGAAGGAGAGCACGCCGTCCTCTTCACCGACAAACGCGTCGAAGGCCGGCTCGAGCTTCTGCCCGTTCAGGGTCGGGGTGATGGGGATGGAGAGCAGCTTCGTCAGGGCGGTGGCGTTGCCTGCGCTGTAGATCCCGTACTCGTAAACCGGGGCCACGTTCGCCACGCCGAAGGCAGCGAGTACCTCGAGCGTGATGGGCGCCGACGCATCGGCACGGGTAAAGGCCTGAGCAGCCACTTCTTCACCGATAAGACTCGTGGTCACTTCGGGGGCGATAGCGGAGTCGGCGGGATTGGGATCGCCGGTTTGGACAGGGTAACCAAAAGTATCGAAGATCCACTGTACCGAAGGCTCTCGGGTACCTTCCTGCCCTACGACGGTGAGCCCACCGAGATAAACCTGCGCTGGACCTTCATCTGTAGTCAGCGTGAGGTTGGCTTTGAGCGGGCCGGGGCTGCTCGCGGGTGTAAAGGTCACGGACAAGTCGGTGCTCGAGCCCGCCTCCAGGGTGAGCGGCGCAGCCGTCCCGACACTAAACGCGGCGTTTGTCGTGCTCAAGCCAGAAATCGTCAGGGCGGCGTCTCCGGTATTGGTCAGGGTCAGGGTACGGGTATCACTGGCAACGTCGCCTCCGGCATTGAACACGAGGGCGTCGCGGCTCAGCTCGAGCGTGCCCACGCCGTTATTCCCACCAGGCGGCGTAGGAATCTGGCAACTACTAAGAAGCGTCACGAAAACGACAGGGATCAACCCTTTTTTAATGGACATGGTCTTTGTATAGCATAGGCGACGGTGAGCTTTAGGTGTGCCTACACCCGCTCGCAGTCATTTATGGCGATAATGACCCCTGTGTCCATGCACAAAGTCACTTTCCAGGATTCTCTTTTCAGCACCGAGCGCATGGTGCAGAGGGTGCTGCCCGGAGGAACGGTCCTGCGCCTGACGCTCGAGCCGCTCGCCGGTGAGCGCGTGCGGGTGCTGGACTACCGACGCAAGCGCGCCGGAGAAACCTGGCAGATCGTGCGGGAAGAGGCGGGACGCACTCTGGCGTTCGAGCAGCTGGGGTTACCCCACACCTTCATCGACCTGTTCGGGGGTACTGAGGTGGCAGAAACCGAGAGCAGACCCGCTCAGCGAAAAAAAGTGCGACGCTAGCGGTACAAATAGGCCCGGGGTGCGAGTTGACCCGGAGGCCCCGGAGTCTGGTAGACTCTGCAAAATACGAAAAAGGGAGTAACTACTATGGCTACCATTTCCAAAGCTGATCTCGTTAAAAGTGTTGCCGCTGCCGCCGAGGTAAGCAACAAAGACGCAAAACTTGTCATCGACGCGTTTTTGAATCAGACGGCAAGCCATCTCGCTCAGGGAGATAAGGTTCAGCTCACGGGCTTCGGCACCTTCGAAGTGCGCGAGCGCAGCGCCCGCACAGGCGTCAAGCCCGGCACCAACGAGAAAATCCAGATCGCTGCCAGCAAGTACCCGGCTTTCAAGGCAGGCCAGGGTCTCAAGCAAAATATCGGTTAAGCGTTAGCTGTCTAGGGCGGCTGGGGCTGGGTTCAGGCCCCTAGCATCGCCTCTGCGACCTCGAGGCCGGAGAGATAAGCCGCCTCGAGCTTGTTCCCTCCGCACCAGTCGCCGCAAAAATAGAGCGTGTCGTCGGCCCTGATAAAGGTGTCGTTGTGGGGCTGCGCCGCTTTGGCGTAGCGCCAGCGGTGCAGGCTCTGCCAGACGGGTGCGGCAAACCCGAGATGGGCCGCAACGCCGAGCATGTCGGGCACAGCCCGTTCGGGCGCCTCTAGCCAGCGTTCTGAAAACGTGGGACTGGCGTGCAGAACAAGGATAGTTTCGGTTTCCCGTGAACGTTTGCTGCTGTCGCAGGCTAGCCAGGCGAGCGGCCCCTTGTCGGCAAACTGCACGCCGCGCCATGGCGGCGGCGGCGCGGCGTAGCCAGCCATGAGCGCCAAGCAAGGGGCGAAGGTGACGTCGGCGAGCGCATTGCGTGTCGGGCGGTCCAGCGCATCCCCTGCTAGCTCGAGTGCCTGCGGGGCGGGTAAACTCGAGAGAATACGTTTGGCATTTACCCGTG
>JBMDWS010000171.1:0-7690 GCA_048594695.1 Truepera sp.
GCGCAGCGCGTCCATGGGGTCGGTCACGACGTACTTGGCGAAGTAGAGAACCTGCTCGAGCTGACTCGTCGAAAGGTTTAGAAGCGCGCCGATCTTGCTCGGTACATCCTTGACGTACCAGATGTGGGTGCAGGGGGTCGCAAGTTCGATGTGGCCCATGCGGTAGCGACGCACGGTCGCCTTGGTGACCTCGACGCCGCAGCGCTCGCAGGTCTTGCCCTCGTAGCGCTGGCGCTTGTACTTGCCGCAGGCGCACTCGTAGTCTTTTTCCGGGCCAAAGATGCGTTCGTCGAAGAGACCGTCGCGCTCGGGCTTGAGGGTGCGGTAATTGATGGTTTCGGGCTTGGTGACCTCACCGTAGCTCCAGTTGCGGATCTGTTCGGGCGAGGCGATCTTGATTTGTACTTTGTTGAAGTCTCGCATGGCTCCCCTTTACTTGCCTCTGCCTGATTCGTCGAAGATGCTGATCGGTTGCAGATTGTCCATGACCTGCACGTCGAGCCCCAGCGAGTGGAGCTCCTTGACCAGAACCTTGAACGATTCGGGGATAGTGGGCTCCAAAACGTCGTTGCCCTTGACGATGGCCTCGTAGGAAGTGTTGCGCCCGTCGATGTCGTCGGACTTGATGGTGAGCATCTCCTGCAGCGTGTGTGCCGCGCCGTGGGCCTGAAGCGCCCAACACTCCATCTCGCCGAGGCGCTGACCGCCGAACTGCGCCTTACCGCCTAGCGGCTGCTGGGTGATAAGCGAGTAGGGGCCGGTCGAACGGGCGTGCATCTTGTCCTCGACCATGTGGTAGAGCTTCATGACGTACATCACGCCGACCACGATGGGCGCGTCGATGGCTTCACCGGTGTGCCCGTCGAAGAGGACGGTCTTGCCGGTACGGGCGAGCGCCAAACGGGCCGCCTCGTAGTCCATGTCTCGGTCGATGATGCCGAGCTTACCGGCACGTTCGATAACGCGCAGTTCGCGCCCGTCTACCCCAAAATCGGCTTCCTTGTCGGCGCTCAGGTCGCGCACGGTGGCTTCCTCGAGAAGATCCTTGATCTGCTCTTCGCGGGCGCTGTCGAAGACCGGAGTGACGTAGGACACATGGTTCTTATAGGCCGCTAGGCCCAGGTGCGTTTCCAGAATCTGTCCCAGGTTCATACGGGACGGCACCCCGAGCGGGTTGAAGACGAGGTCGACCGGCGTTCCGTCGGGCAGGTAGGGCATGTCCTCGGGCGGCAGGATCTTGGCAACGACGCCCTTGTTCCCGTGCCGGTTGGCGAGCTTGTCGCCCTCGATCAGGCGGCGCTTCTGCGCGATATAGACGCGCACCATCTCCTGCACGCCGGGGCGCAGTTCAACGCCCGCGTCGCCGCGACGGAAGCGCACGGTGCGGAGGATGATGCCACCGTCGCCGGGGGGCACGCGCAGCGAGGTGTCTTTGACCTCTCGAGCCTTCTCCCCGAAGATCGAGCGCAAGAGGCGCTCTTCCGGGGTGGGCTCGGTTTCGCCCTTGAACGAGGTGTGCCCGACCAGGATGTCGCCCTGCTTGACCTCGGCCCCAATACGAACGATGCCGTCCTCATCGAGGTCGCGCAGAGCCGCTTCGGAGAGGCCAGGAATGTCACGAGTGATCTTTTCCGGCCCGAGCTTGGTGTCTCGAGCTTCTTTTTCGTACTTCTCGATGTGAACGCTGGTATAAGAATCTGTCCTCACCAGCCGCTCGGAGAGCACGATAGCGTCTTCGAAGTTGTAGCCGTCAAAGGGCATGATGGCAATAAGTACGTTCTGCCCGAGCGCCAGCCGCCCGTTTTGTGACGCCGGACCGTCGGCGATGGTCTGGCCTGCGCTGATGGTGTCCCCGACGTTGACGAGGGGGCGCTGGTCTAAGTTGGTGTTCTGGTTCGAGCGCTGGAAACGGGTGAGCGCGTATTCCTTCTCGATCCCCTTCTCGTTTTCGGTGACGATACGCTTGGCGTCAACATAGGTGACGGTACCGTCTTCGGTAGCGAGCAGCACGGTGCCCGAATCGCGTGAGACGCGCTCCTCTACGCCGGTCCCGACGTAAGGCGCGTCGGGGCGGATGAGCGGAACCGCCTGCGACTGCATGTTCGACCCCATCAGCGCGCGGTTGGCGTCGTCGTGCTCGAGGAAGGGAATAAGCGAGGTCGGAACCGAGATGATCTGCTTAGGTGACACGTCGACGTACTCGACAGTTTCTGGCTCGACGTAGAAGGGGTCCCCGAGGCGACGAGTCAGGATACTGTCTTCGACAAAGCGTTTGTCCTTGTCGAGAACAGTATTGGCCTGCGCGATCACGTACTTGTCCTCTTCGTGCGCGGTCATGTAATGCACGTCGTCGGTGACTTGACCGTCGACAACGCGGCGGTACGGCGCCTCGATAAAGCCGAGCGGGTTGACTCGTGAGAACGACGCGAGCGAGGTCAGCAGGCCAATGTTCGCACCTTCTGGTGTCTCGATGGGGCAGATGCGCCCGTAGTGCGTGCGGTGCACGTCGCGCACATCGAAGCCTGCGCGCTCCCGCGTGAGACCGCCCGGCCCGAGCGCCGAGATGCGGCGCTTGTGACGCAGTTCGGACAGCGGGTTGACCTGATCCTTGAACTGGCTCAGTTGGCTGCGTCCGAAAAACTCGCGCAGGGCCGCCACGATGGGGCGGTTGTTGACGAGCTTTTGCGGTGTCGCAGCGTCCGGGTTGCCGAGCAGCATACGCTCGCGCACGCCACGCGCCATACGGCCCAGACCTACGCGGATCTGGTCGGCGACGAGCTCGCCAACTGTACGGATGCGGCGGTTACCGAGGTGATCGATGTCGTCTGCCTCGACCATGTTCGTTTCACCGTTTGGGCTGGTGATATCCGGCACACCGGCCTGCAGATTGACGAGGTACTGGATCGCCGGAACGAGGCCGTGATCGGTAAAGCGACCGTCCTCGAAACCGAGCAGCGTGCTCTGTTTATAGTCGAGCCCGAGCTTGGTATTCATCTTGTAGCGCCCGGCCTCGCCGAGGTCGTAGCGGCGCGGGTCGGCCAAAAGGCTAAAGAGATATGTGGTGGCTTTATCAACCTTGGGTGGATCGCCCGGACGCAGGACAGTAAAGAGCTTTAGCAGCGCCTCTTCGATGCTCGCGCCGGTTGTCGAATCCTCGGCGAAGGTCGTCTCGACGAGCGTTTCGTGACCCGCAAAGAGACCGCGTATCTCGGCGTCGCTGTAGCCAAGCACGCGCAGAATCAGGGTGAAGGGGAATTTTTTCTTATTGACCTTCATCCACAGGACGTCCGAGGAATCGAACTCGAGCTCGATCCAGGGGCCACGTTTGGGCATGGGGATGACGCTCGCCATGTGGGTACGCCCTGCCCCTTTGGGTTCACTGGTAAAGTACACGCCGGGCGAGCGGTGGATCTGCGAAATGATGACACGGTCGGCCCCGTTGATAACAAACGAGCCGTCTTCGGTCATGAGCGGCAGGTCACCCAGAAACACCTGGTCTTCTTTGATCAGACCGGTATCTTTGTGAACGAGTTGCAGCTTGGCAAAAAGACCCGAGTGATAAGAGAGGTCTTTCTCGCGGCACTCTTCCGGGCCGAATTCTGGCGGCTGTAGCGTATATTCCAAGAAGTCGAGTACAAGACCCGTTTGACGTCCCCGCTCGGTTTCGTCAATGGGAAAAACTTCCTTGAAGGCGCTCTGAAGACCGATATTTTCGCGCTCGAACGGAGCCTTATCGGTCTGCAAGAAGGTGTTATAGGACTTGATCTGAATATCGGTCAGGTTGGGCAGTTCGACGACCTCTTCGATACTCCCGAATTTGCGGATTTCGCGCATCTTCACCCCTCTAAAAACGGCTTGTGTAGCGTGTCCGCGTGTATGCGGCTCGGTATTGCCATTAAACGGTCAGCGTTGTAAAGTGTGGCTTATAAGGCTCTAATATTTCGCCGCGCGCGGCAGCAAAAGACCCCCAGCGTAAGCTTGGGTTCCCCAGACTCATTTGTGATAGTTGCTTGAGCAGATTGGTCAGGGCTTTCTTCGTCCGAAACGAGTTAGCGTCTAGAATCTCGAGCGTAAGCTTGGTTTTCGAGGGATATGGTACCCCTTTCCAAAGGTGCCCCTCCGGCAACCAAGAACTATAGCATAAAACGAAAAGAAAGAACAGAGGGTAAGCTGCCTGACAGCTTACCCTTGCATCCGGCGCGGCGCGCCTTATTTGACTTCGACGGTTGCGCCAGCAGCCTCGAGCTTGGACTTGATCTCGTCGGCTTCTTCTTTGGCGACGCCTTCCTTGACCACGCCACCGGCCTCGACGAGATCTTTGGCTTCCTTGAGGCCCAGGCTGGTGATCGCGCGGACTTCCTTGATGACGTTGAGCTTCTTGTCGCCAGCGGTTTTGATGCTGACGGTGAATTCGGTCTGCTCTTCGGCAGGCGCGGCGTCGCCACCCGCAGCAGCGCCGACAGCAGCGACACCGACAGGCATGGCGGCGGCAGCTTCGACGCCCCAAGTCTCTTTGAGACCTTCGACGAGGTCGACGAGTTCCAGAACGGTCAGATTGCCGAGTTGTTCGATGAGTGCAGCTTTATCAAATGCCATTTCAGGCCTCCTTCAGTTTTTCAGAGTAGTTCGTAAGGACAGAAACCAGGTTTCGCGGCGATGCTTCCAACACACCGACTGCCTGCGCCAGCGGCCCTTGCAGGACGCCCACAAGCTCGCTGAGGAGCTGTTCGCGTGGGGGCAGCTTGGCTACGCGCGTGAGCGCGTCGGCCTCGATGACCGCCCCTTGCAGGAGCCCGCCCTTGGCAGCGGGAAGGTCGTTGGGATGATCTTTGGCAAAGTCGGTTATCGCCTTTGCCGGTGCCACCGGATCGTCACCGATCAGGATGAGCGCGGTCGGACCCTTGAGCTTGCCCTTTAACCCCTCGACGCCCTGCTCCTGCAGGACAACATTGACGAGGGTGTTTTTGGCAACAAGCATACGTCCGCCGGCGTCCCGAACTTTGGTCCGGAGCGCGCCGATCTGAGCCGCAGAAAGCCCCTGGTAGTCCACCAGATAAAACGTCTTGGCCTCTGCAAGCAGCTCGCGCAGCTCACCGACCGACGTTTGGTTCCTTGGATTAGCCACTAGGTACCTTTCTCTTCTATGTAACGTCAACCGCGAAGCACGTCTAGGTCGCGTTGCCGCAAACCTAGCGCCTCGGCAGGATCTTTAAGCCTGGCTGGCCCCTGCTGTCTCCAACGCCAAAAAGGTGCTTCGCACCGGGATGCCTGAAAGGGGTGCGGCTTTGCCTCGAGCGGCAAAGCACACCCGAGAGACAGCTAAAGCTCGATCTGGACGCTCGGTCCCATCGTCGAAGAGAGGTAGACCGTGCGGACGAACACGCCACGCGCGCTGTCGGGTTTCGCGGCTTCGACGGCGCTGCGGAAGGCAGAGAGGTTCTCCGCGAGTTTTTCCGCGTCGAAGCTCGCCTTACCGATCGGCGCGTGAACCACACCGGTCTTGTCGTTGCGGAATTCGATACGGCCCGCCTTGAGCGCACTGACGAGTTCGCCGATATTCGGCCCGACGGTTCCCGAGCGCGGGTTGGGAAGCATGCCACGAGGCCCGAGAATGCGACCGAGCTTGCTACCGATGGCTGCCATCATGTCCGGCGTGGCAACGACAGCGTCGAAATCGAGCCAGCCTTCCTGAATACGGGCGATAAGCTCTTCGCCACCGACGTGATCGGCCCCCGCACTCTGTGCGTCAGCGACCTTGTCACCCTGCGTCAGAGCGAGCACGCGAACGCTGCGACCGGTACCGTGCGGCAGCGACACCGTGCCGCGAACATTTTGATCGGATTTGCGCGGGTCGATCCCGAGGCGCACATGCGCCTCGATGGTTTCGTCGAACTTAGCGGTAGCCAGCTCTTTGACAAGGCTTGTCGCTTCATCGCTCGAGTAGACCTTATTTGCCTCGACCTTTTCACGCAGGCTGCGGTAGCGTTTGCCGTGCTTAGGCATCGGGAGCCCCCTCGACGGTCACGCCCATCGAACGCGCCGAACCAGCGATGATGCGGGCAGCGGCTTCTTCGGTAGCAGCGTTCAAGTCTTTCATCTTGCCACGACCGAGCTCGAGGCACTGATCCCAGGTAATCTTGCCGACTTTTTGCTTGTTCGGCACCGCTGAACCTTTAGCGATCCCGGCAGCCTGCTGAATCAGGTAGGTCGCGGGGGGAGTTTTCGTGATAAAGGTGAAGGTGCGGTCAGCAAAGATCGTGATCTCCACCGGAATGATTGCACCCGTCTGCGAGGCCGTCACAGCGTTATATTCCTTGACGAAGCCCATGATGTTTGCGCCGTACTGACCGAGTGCCGGTCCTACAGGTGGCGCGGGCGTCGCTCTGCCAGCGGGTAGCTGGAGTTTGACTATACCAGCAACTTTCTTTGCCATACTTCCTCCTTAAGCTCCCCCACCGTGTGGCGCACGTCGGGGTGCAAGCGCTTGAACGCTAGACGAGATAGGGATAAACCCTAGTTTTTGATGACCTGCGAAAAGTCGAGTTCGACAGGCGTTTCACGACCAAAGATCGAGACGAGAACCTTGACCTTGCCGCGCTCGGGATTGAGCTCGGAAACCACGCCGGTAAAGTCGGCAAACGGTCCCGAGGTTACCTGAACGATGTTTCCAACCGCGAATGAAACCTTGACCTTGGGGGTTTCTTTGGTGCCGGTGATACCCATGGTCCCGAGCATCCGCGCTTCTTCTTCCTGAGTAAGCGGCACAGCGCGGGTTGCGGTACCGACAAAACCTGTCACGCCTGGTGTGTTGCGGACGACTTCCCAAGCCTCGTTGGGCTCTTCCGGGTTATCACCCAAGTCCATCTGCACGAACACGTAGCCAGGAAAGAGCTTGCGCTTTACGACTTCTTTTTTGCCCCCACCTGCATGCTCGACCGTTTCTTCCGAGGGCACGACGACCTGATAGATCTTGTCGGCGATTCCCAGCGAACGGGCGCGCTGCATCATGTTGGTGCGCACCTTCTCTTCGTGCCCGACATAAGTATGAACGGCGTACCATTCGATGCTCATGCGGGCCTCCGGGCTTTTTGTGCTCTGCTCATCTTATACGTCCTAAATTATGACGCTCAGCAAGTTGCCAAAAATGGCGTCGACTACCATCAAGAACGCTAACGTAAGAAGCACGAAAACGAGCGTGGCCTGGGTCGACTGGATGACCTCATCACGCGTCGGCCAAGTCACACGGCCTAGCTCGGCGCGTGAGTTCTGCAGGTAGCGCAAGAGGCCTTTCATCAGGCTTTGACTTCGCGGTGCTGGGTGTGTTTGCGGTCCCAAGGGCAGTACTTCTTGAGCTCGAGCTTGGCCTGCGTATTGCGACGGTTTTTGTTCGTCGCGTAGTTACGCCGCTTGCATTCCTGACACTCGAGCAGGAGACGGATTCTTACATCGCTCGCCATGATTCTCCTTCAGTGGGGGCGACCTTTGGACCACCCCCACATTCCGTTCTTACTTAGTCACCTGACTTACAACGCCGGCACCGACAGTGCGCCCACCCTCACGGATGGCGAAACGCAGTCCCTCTTCCATGGCGATGGGTTTGATCAGTTCGACATCGAGTTCGATGTTGTCGCCCGGCATCACCATCTCCACACCGTCGGGCAGCGTGCAGACACCCGTCACGTCGGTCGTG
>JBMDWS010000172.1:0-8547 GCA_048594695.1 Truepera sp.
CTGCTTTCCTACACAGCACCGGGGTTTCGTCGCCTCTACCGTCAGACTTATTTTGACCTAGTCCGCACCGCCCCGGACTTTGTCGACTGGGTCGGCAAGCGCCTCGACCGTCGCCCGCGTGAACAGCGCACGCGGCAGGAGCGGGTGATGTCGCGCTTGACCCAGCTGATCTCGCGCTCGCTGGTGCGGCTGGTGCGGGCGCGTTCGCCCGACCTCATCGTGCACACGCACTTCTTGCCCCCGGCTATCGTCCGAGCCGAGCGCTTCGACATCCCCGAGGCGGTCGTCGTGACCGATTACGCGGCGCATAACCTCTGGCTTCAGCCGGGCGTAGGGCGCTACTTCGTGGCGACCGAAGAGATTGCCGCGCATCTTCAGGGTGTCGGCGTCGAGAGCGACCGGGTGCGCGTGACGGGTATTCCCATCAGTTCGCGTTTTCGCACGCTCGAGTCCAAGGAGGAAGCGCGTCGGGCTCTCGGACTCGCGCCTGAACGCGATGTGCTCCTGCTGATGGCCTCGGGGCTCGAGCCCGGTACCTTCCGTGGTCTTTTGTCCTGGCTAAAAGAGCTTAGGTGGCCGCTGACCGTCTTTATCATCTGCGGCCGCTCGGCAGAACTCATTGCCGTGGCCGAGCGCGAACTGCTCGGCTACAGTGGCCTGATCACCTTCATGGTTCTCGGGTTCGTCGAGGACATTCCGCGTTATATGTCGGCAGCCGATCTGCTCGTGGGTAAACCCGGGGGGCTCACCACGAGCGAAGCGCTCGCCGCGAGGCTGCCCTTTGGTGTGGTCAGCCCTTACCCTTTGCAGGAGGAGGCAAACGCCAACTTCTTGCTCGAGCGCGGCGTAGGGTTTCGGCTCGAGCCGCTTACGATTGCGCCCTACAAGCTGGGCGCATTTTTTCGGGACGCGCAGATGCGCGGGGCCATGCAGCAGCGCGCACAGGCCTTGGCGCGTCCGACGGCGGCGGCGGACGTTATCGCTTCTTTACTCGACGAGCCGCTCCGCTAAGCGTCGTAACCGCGTCCGGTATGCTGGGTGCTTATGGAATCCGAAATCCCCGCAGCGCCCACTGAACTCATGCTTATCGTGCCTCACCCGGACGACGAGGTCTTTTCGACCGGGGGCATCCTCTCCAAGATGAGCGAGGCGGGTCAGGCCACCGCGACTGTGACGCTGACGCGGGGCGGTTCGGGCCGGACGCTCGGGCTCTGTACGCAGGCCGAGTTGCCAGACCTGCGCGAGCGCGAGTTGCGCGCGTCGCTGCGGGTTTTGGGCGTGCAGAACGTCTACATCTTCGACTATCCAGATTACGTCCCAGATGCCGAACGCGGCCTCGAGCCCAACGGGGGACTCTGCGATATACCTGGCGCCGAGGGAACCGCGCGCATCTTGGAGCTGCTCGAGCGGCACAGGCCCAGAACAGTCGTGACCTTCCCACCCAACGGCTCGAACGGTCACCCGGACCACGTGACGACCAACGCCTGGGTGCTCGCGGCGCTCGAGCGGTACGCTCACGAGGTCGCCCTCTACTACTTTGCCGGCGACCGCCCTTACGTCAGCGACGTGCCCCGCGAGGGTTTTCTGGGGGCGTCTGAGGTTCAGCGCCTGTTCCTGCCACCGACGCACTACTTCGAGGTCGGGCCGTACCTCGAGAACAAGTTGCGGGCGATGGCGCAGCATGAGACGCAAGCGCGAAGTGTCCTGGCCTATATGCGCAGCAATCCACGCAGGTTGCTGCTCGAGTCCTTTCACCGTGCCCGCCCGAGCTATCCCGCTGCCGAGGGGGCAAGAACGGTGCAGTGGTTACGCTAGCGGGTCGCTTGCGGTGTAGCGTGATCTCAGGTGCGTCTGCGCCGAATGTGCTGCGTGGGGCTGGTATATTCAGGGAAAGCGTGACGCTCTGTGCGACCTAAAGCTCCGATATGAAAATTATCTACGTAACTGCCTCCTTGCCCTACGGCGCGACCGAAATCTTTGCGATCCCCGAACTGCGTGAGCTGACGCGCCGGGGTCATGAAGTGCGGATCATGCCGATGTCGCGCTACACGGATCACGTTCACAGTGAGGCTGCGGCGTTTTTGCCCATGACGCGCTACGAACCGCTCGTGTCCGCAAAAGTTCTCAGTGCCGGATTCGCCGAGCTCTTCAGTCATCCCCTCAGGGTTCAGCGCGTGCTTGGCAAGCTGACTAAGAACCAGACTGCACATGTCGTCGGGAAGAACTGGGGGGTGCTGATGCGCTCGCTCTGGCTGGCGCACTACGCCAAGCTTTGGGGTGCTGACCACATTCACGCCTACTGGGCCTCGGTTGCCGGGAGCAGCGCGATGATCGCCGGTGAGGTCAGTGGCGTTCCCTGGAGTTTTACCGCGCACCGCTGGGATATTGCTTCACCCAACGCGCTTGCTGCCAAGATCGAGAGTGCCCGCTTTGCCCGCTTCATCTCGCAAGACGGTTTGGAGCTTGCTCGGGCATCGGGTGGCCCGTCGCTTGCTGAGCGGGCGACGATCATCCGTATGGGCGTGCCTCTCGAGACCAGCCCAGGCCGCCTTACCGAGCCGCCAGAGGACACGCACCTGCGTCTCGTCTGCACGGGCTCGCTCATCCCGCGCAAGGGACAGCGCTTTTTGCTCGAGGCGCTCGCTCGCCTCAGGACGGAGGGAATTCGCATCACCGTCGACTTCGCGGGTGAAGGCGAAACACGCCCCGACCTCCTGGCCCAGGCGGCTCAGCTCGGTATCGCGAACGATGTGACGCTGCGCGGCAACGTCGATCATGCTCAGTTGCTCGCCGAATATAGCGCGGGGCGCTATGACGCTTTTGTCCTGCCAAGTTTGCATGAGGGGATCTCGGTCGCGCTCATCGAGGCCATGTCGCGGGGTCTGCCGGCGATTGCGACCGACGTTGGTGGGACACGCGAGCTGCTGACCGAGGGCGCGGGGCTGCTGATTCCGCCCGAAGACGTAGAGAGCCTGACCGAGGCGGTGCGCAAGCTCGCGCTCGACAAACCCTTGCGCTCGGGCCTCGCCCGCACCGGGCGGCAGCGAGTGATGGCCGAATACGACATCGTGCGGGTCGTCGACGCGTTAGAAGCGCGTTTTCGGGGCGAAGCGCCCGTCCTGCCGACCCCCGAGTCCCGCTTGAAAACTCCTGCTTAGTCACACGGCTCAAAACCCCAGCCGGATCGGAACCCCATGAAGATTATCTACCTGCACCAGTACTTTCACACACCCGAAGTTGCCGGCAGCATCCGCTCCTACGAAATGGCGCGGCGTATGGTCGCGCGGGGGCACGAAGTCGACCTCCTTACCACAGACCGCCGTCCACCACCCGGAAGTCGGGGCTGGCGCGAGACGAACGAGGCCGGTATTCGTGTTCACTGGCTGCCCGTCCCCTATGAAAATACTGACAGCGTCGCCGACCGGGTGAAGGCGTTTTTCAAGTTCGCTTACGGCGCGGCGCAACGGGCGAGCAGCATCAAGGCCGACCTGATCTTCGCGACGAGCACGCCGCTCACGATCGCCTTGCCAGCCGTCTGGGCAGCCAAGCGGCAGAAGATTCCGATGGTTTTCGAGATTCGTGATCTCTGGCCCGAATTGCCGATCGCCATGGGCGCTCTGAAGGGGCAACCCACCATCGCGGCGGCCGAGTGGCTCGAGCGCTTCGCCTACCGCAACGCGGCTCACGTCATCGCTCTCTCACCCGGTATGAAAGACGGGGTCGTCCGTGCCGGTTATCCCGCAGAGCGGGTGCACGTCGTGCCTAACTCGTGCGATCTGGAGCTTTTCGACGTTCCCCCGTCGGCGGGTGAAGCGTTCCGTGCCAAATACGACTGGTTGGGCGAGCGTCCGCTCATTGTTTACGTCGGGACGCTCGGGGCGATCAACGGGGTTTCGTATCTCGCGGACCTCGCGGCGAAGATGCGCGAGCATGACCCCGAGGTGCGCTTCGCGGTTGTCGGGGGTGGAGCCGAGGAACCCAAGGTCCGCGCCTATGCCCAGCAAATCGGGGTACTTGGCGATAACTTCCATATGCTCAGCAAAATCCCGAAAAAGGAGGTGCCAGGGCTCCTTTCGGCAGCGACCTTTGCCACGTCACTCTTTATCGACGTCAAGGAGATGTGGCACAACTCGGCTAACAAGTTCTTCGACGGGCTCGCCTCGGGCACGCCCATGCTGATTAACTATGGTGGCTGGCAAGCCGACCTCTTGCATGAGAGCGGCGCTGGCCTCGTGCTGCCCCCTCATGACCTTGACGCCGCCCGAGATACCGTGCTGGCAGCCCTGCGTGACCCTACGAAGCTGGCACAGATGGGTGAGGCCTCGAAGCGTCTGGCTGTCGAGCAGTTTTCCCGCGACGTGCTGGCTGAAAAGCTCATCGGGGTGCTCGAGGATACCTACCAAGCCAGCCGCCGCTAAACCTTGAGGTATGCTGGCACTCTCAATAGCCCTTTGGAGGGGTTGAGTGCGGCAAAACCCGTTCACCCTGCAACTTTGAAAGGAGACCTGTCACCATGTCTCAAACGTCTGAGTCTCATACGTCTGATCTGACCACCCTCATTCCCGAACTCATCACCCTCGCAGAAGCGGCGGGGAACGCCATCATGGAAATCTACGAAAGTGAAGACTTCGGTACGACCACCAAGGACGACGCCTCGCCACTCACCAAGGCCGATCTCGCCTCGAACACAGTCATCATCGAAGGGCTGACCCGTCTGACACCGGATATTCCTGTGCTCTCGGAGGAGTCGAAGCACTTGCCCTACAGCGAGCGCAAGGACTGGACGCGCTTCTGGCTGGTCGATCCGCTCGACGGGACCAAGGAATTCATCAAGCAAAACGGTGAATTCACGGTCAATATAGCGCTTATCGAAGGGGACAGGCCCGTGATCGGTGTGGTCTATGCACCCGCGATCAAGCTGACGTACTGGGCTGCTGAAGGGCTAGGTGCGTTCAAAGGGCCGGGACAGGATGCTCCGATTCGTGCGACCGATTACGAGAGTGGCACCATCAACTTGGTCGCCAGCCGTTCGCACGCTGGTCCCGAAACCGAAGCGCTTATCGACGCCCTTAAACGCGACACACAGGTCGAGATCGTTTCGATCGGCTCCTCGCTCAAGTTCTGTCTCGTAGCGAACGCGCAGGCACATATCTATCCGCGTTTTGGCCCGACCATGGAGTGGGACACTGCGGCGGCACAGTGCGTCGTCGAAGGGGCGGGGGGACAGGTCCGCGAGCCTGGTGGCGAGAGGCTCCGTTACAACAAAGAGAACCTGCTCAATCCGCACTTTATCGTGACGCGCAGCGACGTACTTTTCAAAAAGGCTGCCGAGTTCGATAAACAGCCTACCAAATAGATAGAGCTTCTTAGCCTTTCGTGGTTAAAATGGCCTGAAGACCGGCCGTGGGTCGGCTATAACGGAGAGATCAACGTCTTAAGGAGTCTTTATTCATGTCCAACCCCCTCATCGCGCCTCACGGCGGCACACTTGTCGACCGCATCCTGAGCGGAAGCGAGCGGAGCGAAGCGCTGGCCCGGTCGGAATCGCTGCCCCGCCTCGAGCTGTCTGAGCGCAGTCTCGCCGACATCGAATGTCTGGCAACCGGCATCTACAGCCCGCTCACGGGTTTTGTCAGCGAAGCCGACTACCGCAGCATCATCGACACCATGCACCTTGTCGACGGCACCGTCTGGAGCATTCCGATCACCTTGCAGGTGTCTGAAGAGGCTGCGTCACAGTACCCGGTTGGGAGCGAAATCGCGCTCACCACGGGCGGTGCGGTTCTCGCACTCATGAATGTGACCGACGTTTACCGACCGGATCAGACGCACGAGGCCGAGCAGGTCTACCGCACTTCGGATCCCAAGCATCCGGGTGTGGCAGCGGTGATGGAGGCCGGAAACGTCTATCTGGGTGGCCCCATCTCGCTTGTTGGCGACCTGCCTGCGGGTGAATTTGACGCCTACAAGTTCTACCCCAAGGAAACGCGCGAGCAGTTTGCGGAAAAAGGCTGGCACACCATCGTCGCCTTTCAAACGCGTAACCCGATTCACCGGGCTCACGAGTACATCACCAAGACGGCGCTCGAGTCGGTCGACGGGCTCTTTATCAATCCGCTGGTCGGCACCACCAAGTCCGACGATGTGCCTGCAAGTGTGCGGATGGAGTGCTACAACATTCTTATCGACAGGTACTACAACAAGGAAAAGGTCATTCTCGGGGTTTACCCGGCCGCCATGCGCTACGGTGGCCCCCGCGAAGCTATCTTGCACGCGATTTCGCGGCAGAACTACGGCTGCACCCACCTCATCGTCGGGCGCGATCATGCGGGTGTCGGCGACTACTACGGCACCTACGACGCGCAGCTTATCTTCGACGAGCTGAAAGAGGGTGAACTGCTCATCACCCCGATGAAGTTCGAGCACGCCTTCTTCTGCAAGCGCACCGGGCAGATGGCAACGCCCAAGACGACCTCGAGCCTCCCCGAAGAGCGCGTTCACCTCTCGGGTACTAAAGTCCGCGAGATGCTTTCCAACGGACAACTTCCTCCTCCCGAGTTCTCCCGGCCCGAGGTCGCGGAGGTCTTGATCGCTGCCTACCGGAAAGCGGAGACCGCCTGAGATGACCGATATTGCCGCCAAACGTAACGAAATCAAGGCTGAAAATATCGTCTGGCACAAGCAGACGCTCTCAAAAGAGGAACGCAGCATGCTCAAGCAGCAGCGCTCGGCGATCTTGTGGTTCACCGGCTTTAGTGGCTCGGGCAAGTCTACCGTGGCCAACGCGCTCGAGCAGGCCCTCTTTCAGCGCGGTTACCACACCTACCTCTTGGACGGCGACAACGTTCGGCACGGCCTCAACAAGAACCTCGGTTTCAGCGCCGAGGACCGCGTGGAGAATATTCGCCGCATCGGTGAAGTCGCCAAGCTTTTCGTCGATTCGGGTGTCATTGTCCTGACGGCCTTTATCTCGCCCTATCGACACGACCGCCGTTTGGTTCGCGATCTCGTCGAGGAGGGCGAATTTATCGAGGTGTTCGTCGATACGCCCCTCGAGGTCTGCGAGAGCCGCGACCCCAAGGGGCTTTACAAAAAGGCCAGGGCGGGGGAGATCAAGCACTTTACCGGGATCGATGATCCCTATGAAATCCCCGAACACCCCGAGATCACGCTCCATACGGACCAGAAAAGTGTCGAGGAGAGCGTGGCGCAGATTTTGGAAGAGCTGAAAGCTCGAGGATATCTGAAGAGCTAGGCTCTTTGCATCCGTGTGTAGCGTTCTTACCCTGATAGAAAAGGGTAAGAACTTATTATTCCGTTTGCTACCCAGACAGGAGCCATGAGTGGATGAGGTTTTGGGGGGCGATTTTGAGATTGACGCGGGTCCGGATTTGAATTGAGCAGCATGAAGGATAATAGAGCTCATCAGGACGCTAAAACTGGTTTCTATGTTTTTCCGTAGCCGAGATGATGCACTGCTCCAAAGGCTTGGCGAGGTCACGGTTTCGCGCTTTGGTGTGATAATTTGGGGATGTCCAAGGTAGGCGCTATCATAGAGGACAGGAGGCTCGAGCCTCTCAACAAGTTCAGGGGACAGCTGCGCTTCATGAACGCGAAGAGGAGCAAAGCTTCCGGCGCATAATGAGCCCTGACGCGTTGACTAAAGCGTGAGGCTTGAAGCCATAAACTATACCCATCGTCTAAAAGCCTTTGCTCGCTTCAAAGCACTTCGCCCATTCAGCTCGTTCGCCTTTAGCAATCGGTAGAGGGTTGGCATGTATAATCTCGAACTCCCCTGCCGAGTCTCGGACCAATTCGACCGCGAGCTCTGCCCAAAGCTTTTCAGCATCACGTGTCACGCGATGATAAAGGCGCTACTCGGGTAGCTGAGGAAATAGGTTTCGGTAGCTCTGGCTCACCAGCCATACCATGCCGATTTATATGGCTAGGCTAACAACTCCCCTACCAATGTGATTGCGAACAGCTCGCTATAGTAAGCAGCTTGCCGAGGTAGCTTGTGCAAACCAAACCGATCCTCGTTGTCGTTGGACCAGTCATCTGCCAAAACTTGGGCGTATGAAAACGAGTCTTTGAAGGCTATGCTGATATCGAGGGTGTCGGGCCAAAGTGCTCCAGGCGCAGTGTTAAGGTATGAGCAACCTCGACATGACATCCTCTTTTTGTGTGCCTCTTGAAAGAGGCACACATCGTGATTGATATGCACTTTACCCAAGCTGAACAGCTCCAGTTTCTCAGCGCCGGAATGTCTGACGTCAGTACAACCGCTAACCGTGCTGGTAGTATTAGCACTTCCACGTTTCACGGCTCCAGTTGATAGCCGCAGTGGAGAACGGACTTGAGGACGTTTTGCGGGGAGACGGTGTTGAGGGCGTCGCCGAAGGCTTGAACTAGGTTGTCGGTCGAGTCGGGCCGAAGGCGTTTGATGAAGGCCTTAACTTTGGCGAACAGGTGTTCGATCGGGTGCAGGTCGGGTGAGTAGGTGGGCAGGTATAAGAGCGCACAGCCTGCCGCGTCGACGAGGTCGCG
>JBMDWS010000173.1:0-2681 GCA_048594695.1 Truepera sp.
TGCCTTGTTCGACACGGGTGCTGGTCCCGGTGGACAGTCCGGTGGGGGTCCGGTGGGCGGTCCTCCTGCTGGCGCGGCCTCCGGGGGTCCGGGGGGTGGCCCCAGTGGTGGTGCAGGCGGTGGATCGGCCGGGGCTGTGACCTTCTCGAGCGAGTCTTACTATCTGGCATTCCTGGGCACGCCCAGTACCGACGGCACTTGGATACTGCAGTTTGGTGGGCATCACCTGGCCGTCAATATGACCTATAAGGCTGGGAAAGTGGCGAGCCCTACGCCATACCACACCGGGGTCGAGCCCACTGCCTGGACGACCGAGGACGCGACCTACGCGCCCTTGCAAGCCGACCACGAGGGCATGGTGGCCATGCTGGCGAGCCTGAGCGCGGAGCAACTCGCCACTGCCAAACTGTCTGAGACATTTAGCGACGTATTGCTCGGACCGGGAGAAGACGGGCAGTTTCCGGCGACAAAGTCGGGGATCAAAGTAAGCGAGCTGAGTGACGAGCAGCAGGCGCTGGTTCTCGCGGCGATGAAGCCCTGGGTGCAGGATGCTGATGAGGCGACGGCAACAGAACTCCTGAAGGTCTACGAGGATGAACTCAGTGAAACCTATATCGCCTACTCGGGCGATCCGACGCTCAGTAAACTTGCTGATCACGTCCGCATCGACGGCCCGAGCGTCTGGATCGAACTCACCTGCCAGTCGAGTGACATCGATCCGAGCGGTATTCACTACCACACCATCTGGCGCGATCACACGCGAGATTACGGTGCGGAGTATAGCTTCTGATGCGTAGGCTTCTGGTCTGGGTGGCCTTGATGCTGCTGGGATGGGCCGCGGCTCACCCTATGCCCAACTCGGCCGTTCTCCTGGACGTCCATCAGGATACTGTCGGGGCGGAGGCGCAGATTCCACTCTCGGAATTGGGCCTGGCGCTCAAAAAAGAGCTGACAGGCGAGCCAGAGGAGATTCTTGCTGCACATCGGGATCTCTTCCGAACCTACCTGACCGATCACGTCCATCCTCTGACGCCCGACGGTCGGCCCTGGCAGGTCGACGTCGATGAACTCTCCATCAGTGACGCCGAGCAGACGGCAACGGGGCCTTATCAGGAGCTTGTCGCACGGTTGACGCTGACGCCGCCTGCCGGGGCAGACACACGCGCTTTTACCCTGAGCTACGACGCCGTCGTTCATCAGGTCATCACGCACAAGATCCTCGTCTCGGTACGGCAGGACTGGGCTACGGGTGTCACGAACGAACACCCGGCTGAGGTCGGCGTGATCGGCGTCAATCCTGTAGACAACACTGTCGCGCCGCTCTCTATCGACCGCAGGGGCGGAACCCTTTGGTCGGGTTTTGCGGGTATGTTCAGGCTGGGCGTGTCGCATATTTCCGAAGGCACCGACCATCTGCTCTTCTTGCTGACGCTAATCCTGCCTGCCCCACTCCTGGCAGCGGCAGGGCGCTGGGGGCGTTTCAAGGGCGTGAGGCCGTCTCTCCTCAGCATTCTCAAGATCGTGACTGCCTTTACGGTGGGCCACTCGCTTACCCTTATCGTCGGGACACTCTCGAGGCTCGAGCTGCCCGCCCAGCCTATCGAGGCTGCCATTGCGCTGAGTATTCTCGTCAGCGCCCTCCACGCGCTGCACCCTATCTTCCCGAACCGCGAAGTCCTTATCGCAGGCGGCTTCGGGTTGATTCACGGTATGGCTTTCTCGTTTACGCTGGCTGAACTCGACCTGAGTCCGGCGCAGATGGCCCTCAGCCTGCTGGGCTTCAACCTGGGTATCGAAGTGATGCAGCTTCTTATCATCGCTGTGACGATGCCGTGGCTCATCGTTCTGGCCCGGACATCCGTTTACACACCTGTGCGAATCCTTGGGGCGAGTATCGCTGCGATAGCGTCGTTAGCTTGGCTTGGGGAGCGCCTCGGCTTTGCTACGCCGCTCAGCACGTTTGCCAACGGGCTTGGCCCGTACGGTCCCTGGGTCGTCGTCGGGCTCGCGGGTCTGGCCCTCTTCGTCTTGCTGGCGAGAGGCGTAAGGGGCACACTCACGCCCCGCTCCTAAATTCCTCTATCGGCTTGGTAAGGCGCTGGGTTGTCCAGCGCCTTTTCAGCGCAGGATCTCGGCTGGGTCCAGCCGACCCGCGCGGCGAGCGGGTAGCAGCGCCGCAACGACGCTGGTGACGAGTGAGAGCGCACAGACCCAGACGAAGTCCCAGGCTTGTAGCTCTACCGGCAGCTCGGTAATGAAGTACAGGTCGCCCGGCAGGGGATAGGGCTGGAACTTGAAGTAGAGGCTAAGGCCCAGGCCCAGCAGCGCGCCGAGTAGGGTGCCGCCGCCCCCTAAAAGCAACCCCTCGGTGGTAAAGACCGCGAGAATTTGCCGTTCGGACGCGCCGATGGCCCGCAATATAGCGATCTCGTCAGTCTTTTCGGCAACCGTCAGAATCAGGATGTTGGCGATGCCCATGGCAGCGACTAGCACGATCAGAAAAACCACCACGCTGATAAGCGTTTTTTGCAGCTGCAGCGGCCGGACCAGGCCGCCGAAGAGGTTTTGCCAGGGGGTCGCCCACAGCCCCGTTTCGTTGGCGAGGGTCTGGGCCAGCGTTTCGGCCTCTTCGGGATCGGCGAGGCGCACGTGATACCCACTGATGGCATTCTCGGTTTCCA
>JBMDWS010000174.1:0-1502 GCA_048594695.1 Truepera sp.
TCCGGCGACTCGGCCTGCATCACCCCGCCCGTCACGCTGAGCGACGCGGTTATCGAGACGCTGCACGCCTACAGCGTCAAACTTGCGGACGCGATCGGGGTGCGCGGCCTCATCAATATCCAGTACGTCATCAAGGACGACGCGGTGCTGGTCATCGAGGCCAACCCACGCGCCAGCCGCACGGTGCCCTACCTGTCCAAAGCCATCGGGCACCCGCTCGCCAAGTACGCGGCCCTTATCGCAGCGGGGCGCACGCTCGCCGAGCTGGGCTTTACCGAAACGCCAAAGCCAGCCTTCTACAGCGCCAAAGAGGTGGTGCTGCCCTTCCTTAAGTTCAAGAACGTGCTGCCGGTTCTGGGGCCAGAGATGCGCTCGACGGGTGAGAGCATGGGCATCGACACCGACCCCTATCTGGCCTACGCCAAGGCGCTTCTGGGCGCGAACGTCAAGCTGCCGGATTCGGGGGTAGCGCTAGTCATCGGTGAAGGCTTGGGAGATATCAAAGCCGACCTCGCCGGGCTGGGTTTTGCCGTGACGACAGCGGCGCAGGGCGATGAGCCGGATTATGAAATGCCCCCTGGGTATGACCTGCTGATCGACACCGCGCACACTCAGGAACTGCGGCGGGCGCTCGAGGCCGGACTGCCCTTTTTCAGCACGCACGACGCGGCGCACTGGCTGGTCAAGGCGCTTGGGGCTGTGCAGGAAAAGCCGCTTACGGTCAACGCGCTGCAAACTCTCACAGCTGAGGCTTAAGTGCTCGCCGGGTGAGGTCGGTTAGAGATGTGATTCCCGCTGCCGCCTCACCCAGTCCCCCAAACGCCGGGCCAGCACCACCATCTCCCCTTCTGGACCCGCCAGCACGCCACGCTCCCAACGCACCACTGCACCCTGCTGCTCGTAGATGAAACATGCGCCAGTCCGAAATCCCTCGTAAAGAGCCGCGCTGTCAGGATGGTGGCGCTGGAAGTGCTCTGCTACCCTAGCGAGCCCGCACCAACACTGTCGCTCGAGCCTGCACGTGATCGGGCGCAAGCCCTTCACTGGTCTTGAAGCCGAGCCCAACACGCTCCTTGGGTAATTTCAGGAGCGTAGATAGGTTTCGGGCGATGTCCTCACGGTAAGGTCCAAGTTTCGGCGTGTCGAGCGTGACGACGAGCGAGACGTTGACGAGTTCAGCTCCGTGGGTACGGAGCGTCCCGAGGCAGCGCGAGAGGATCTCGCGGCTGTCCATGTCCTTGTAGACCGGGTCCGAGGGCGGGAAGTACACGCCGATGTCGCCGAGTGCGAGGCTCGAGAGTAGCGCGTCCGAGAGTGCGTGCAGCAGAGCGTCGCCGTCGCTGTGGGCCGCCGCTCCCCGCAGGCTCGGCACCTCGACGCCGCCCAGCACGAGCCGCCTGTCCGGGACGAGCGCATGCGCGTCCTCGCCAAAACCGATCCGCAAATTGTCCAAGACGCTCATAGTTCGACGCTCCCCTTCCCATTCTAGGGTGTAGAGGCTC
>JBMDWS010000175.1:0-1857 GCA_048594695.1 Truepera sp.
ACGGGTGCAGGGTAAAGGCGTCGTCAACTCGATCTCACTCAAGGAGGGCGAAGCGGCCTTCCGCGAGCACGCCCGCCTCGTGCGGCGCTACGGCGCGGCGGCGGTCGTCATGGCCTTCGACGAGGACGGTCAGGCGGACACCTTTGAACGCCGCATCCAGATCTGCGAGCGCGCTTACCGCATCCTCGTAGACGAGGTGGGCTTCAAACCGCAGGACATCATCTTCGACCCGAACATCTTCCCGGTCGCCACGGGCCTCGACGAGCACAGAAATTATGCGCTCGACTTTTTCCGGGCGACGACCTGGATCAAGGAGAACCTGCCGGGGGCGCTGGTGTCGGGCGGCGTGTCGAACGTGTCGTTCTCGTTTCGCGGCAATAATCCGGTACGGGAGGCGATGCACGCGGTTTTCCTCTATCACGGGAGACGCGCCGGCATGGACATGGGCATCGTCAATCCGGGGATGCTGATGATTTACGAGGAGATCCCCAAAGACCTTTTGGAACACGTCGAGGACGTGATCTTGAACCGCCGCGAGGACGCCACCGAACGGCTCCTGGCGTTTGCCGAAAACGTCAAGGGCGGCGAGAAAAAAGCTGTTCGGGATGAGGCGTGGCGCGAGGCGAGCGTCGAGAAGCGGCTCGAGCACGCCCTGGTGCGCGGCATCACCGAATTTATCGAGGCCGACACCGAGGAGGCGCGGCAAAAACTCGTGAGCCCCCTTTCGGTCATCGAAGGGCCGCTGATGGACGGCATGAACGTCGTCGGGGACCTGTTCGGCTCGGGCAAGATGTTCCTGCCGCAGGTCGTCAAGTCGGCGCGGGTCATGAAGCGGGCGGTGGCCTACCTCGAGCCCTTCCTGGAAGCCGAAAAGGCTCAGTCACCGCGCAAGAGCGCCGGAAAGATCTTGCTCGCGACTGTCAAGGGCGACGTTCACGACATCGGCAAGAATATCGTCGGGGTGGTCCTGGCCTGTAACGGCTTCGAGATTCTGGACCTCGGCGTGATGGTGCCGACCGACAAGATTTTGGAAACCGCCGGGCGCGAAGGTGTGGACGTGATCGGCCTTTCCGGACTCATCACGCCGTCTCTAGACGAGATGGTGGCGGTAGCGCGGGAACTCGAGCGGCGCGGCTCTCAGGTACCGCTGCTGATCGGCGGGGCGACCACGAGCCGAGTCCACACGGCGGTAAAGATCGCGCCGCAGTATTCGGGCCTCACGGTGCACGTTCTGGACGCCTCGCGCAGCGTCGGCGTGACGGCGCGGGCGATCAGCCTGGGCGAGCGCCCCAAACTGCACGCCGAGATTCGGGACCTCTACGACGGCGTGCGGGCGAACTTTGCCAGCCGTCAGGTCAGCAAGCAGCTCATTGCGCTGGGTGCGGCGAGAGATAACGCGCCAAAACTGACCTTCGATTCGGTCACGACACCGACCTTTCTAGGCACCAAGGTGCTGGACGAGTATCCGCTCGACGACCTCATTTCGCGTATCGACTGGGGACCCTTTTTCCTGACCTGGGAACTCGCCGGGCGCTACCCCGACATTTTGCAGGATGAAGTGGTCGGAGAAGCCGCCAGCCGCCTCTTCGAGGACGCTCAGGAGCTTTTGACGCACATCGTGGCTGAAAAGCGCTTTAGCGCCCGGGGCGTGTTCGGCTTTTTCCCGGCGGCGCGGGTCGGGGACGACCTCGAAATCTACAGCGACGACACTCGAGAGCGCGTGCGCACGCGCCTCCACACCCTGCGCCAGCAGAGCGCCAAGCGCGAAGGACAGCCCAACTACGCTCTTGCCGACTTCGTTGCGCCCAAAGGCGCAGGGGTCGCGGATTACGTCGGCGGCTTCGCTGTCAGCATTCA
>JBMDWS010000176.1:0-7462 GCA_048594695.1 Truepera sp.
GGATCGTTCAAAAGGCAAGCAACTGATGTCCTCGACAAAGGGGTTCACCATCGTGGAGCTACTGATCGTATGCGCGATCATCGGTATTCTCGGCGGCGTCGGCACACTGACTCTACGAACCGCAATCCGGGAAGCCCGCCTGAGCGAAAGCACCACCCAACTTGCAGCCGATCTGAAGCGTGCTAGGAGCAGTGCTCAGCGCTTTAATCAGGCATCGACGCTTACCTTCGCACAAGGTGCTGTAAACAGCTATACCCTTAGCATCAACGGTCAGACCAGCACTCGCACACTACCGAGTAAAGTGTTCATCACTCCCCCGAGTGCCGCGAGTGCCGTAACAGTTACCTATAATGCACCGTTTGGAGAAGTCATTGCGACCAATCTCACCTTTGAAGTCAGCCTTCAAGGGTTGAGCAAAAAATTCGAGGTGAAGGTTTTAGGTACGACAGGCAAGGTATACACGCAGAAAAAGGCAGGCACTTGATGAAATCACAAGAGGGGTTTTCGCTCGTCGAGTTAATGGCTGCCACAGTAATTTTAGGGCTGCTTATTGCCGTCGTGCTTGCGCCTCTGTCAAACCTATTCAGGCAAACAGCGGCGAGTAGTCGGACTTTACAGGTTAGTACGCAAGCACAGCAAGTGCTCGAGTCGATCAAGGGCGAGTGGCGCTCCGTTCCTACCCCGTCACCTAGCGACTACTATACGGGAGGCGTTTTTGACCAGACAGCATTTGAGACAGCCAAAGCGAGCAGCGACGCTGTACGCGACACTACGCGCTCCAACTACGACCGCTCCTGCTATCCCAATGCAACTGTTCCAGCCAACGCGACAGTTGTTATTCGCGGGGTTAACCGTAATGGTGCTGTAACAGGCGGAAACCTGGGCTGTGTTGCTCAAGTTCCCGCCATTACCCAGATTCCCGTCATGAAGCGCATAACTGTCACGATTCGTAACGATGAACAACAGACAATCCTCTCCGTAGATGTTCCGAGGCCCCCGGCAAATGACCCTGTCAACAACCTCTAAAACCGTGACGAAGCGCCAGCAGGGCTTCACCCTGGTTGAAATGCTCATTGGGATGGTGATCCTGGGTATCCTCATGGCAGCGTTTACTCAAGTTTTTAGCAGCTCACTCCGAGCTTCGGCCCAGATCAATTCACGTAATGAACTCGTCAGCGAAGGACAGATTGCCCAGCAGATTATCGCCTCGAGACTTCAGAGCGCCTATTACATTTATCCGGCTGGCACCACCATGCAACTAACAGGCAGTGGCAGCACCGCAAAAAATACGGTGAATGGTGCAAGTACCTCTGGAGGGTCGGCACGAATCCATTTATCGCTATGATCCTCCCCCCAACAGAGCTGGGCACTTGCGCCGCAGGTTCTCCAAATTCTTGCTTCTCGTTTTACGCGTACTATCCGGTCTTGCGAAGCGAGCTGATAACTAAACATCCGGCAGTTGCCCCCGCCTCCGACCCAAACAACGAAAATATGTGGATCTTGATGGAGTACCGTACGAATCTCATCGATGGCAAAATCCGCAGCGAAAACGTAGTTAACTGCGGGACACCCGACAAGACGGGTAAAGGCTTGCTCGCCTGTCCCCCGGACACAGCTACTATCCTCACCAACGCAGCCAATAGCGGAAATCCTACTGTAAAAGGTAACTCGGGACAAATGCTCGTCGACTTCGTCCAACCCTTGGGCGCGGCACCCTATGCAACGATGTTCAACATCAACTCGACGAACAAATTTGTCGATGTCAACCTACGGTTACAACAAAATCGCGGAGGAAGAGCACTTACCGCACCCGCTGGCGCAGCACCTCTTACAACCCGTATCTACCCTCGAAACTGGTACTAACCTTTGAGCCGAGCGTGCTACTCCCCGCTCGAGAGCACCGCCAAAAACGCCTCCTGAGGCACTTCGACAGTACCGAGCTGCTTCATGCGCTCCTTGCCCTTCTTCTGCTTTTCCAAAAGCTTGCGCTTGCGGGTAATATCCCCGCCGTAACACTTGGCTGTCACGTCCTTGCGGAACGCCCGCACGGTGGCCCTGGCCAGAATTTTCCCGCCGATCGCCGCCTGAATCGGTACGGCGAACATCTGCCGGGGGATGACCTCGGCCATCTTGTCGACGATCTTGCGGCCCAGGCTGTAGGCCTTGTCGCGGTGGACGATGACCGCGAGCGCGTCGACTTTTTCATCGTTGACCATGATGTCGACCTTGACGAGCTTGCCTTCGCGGTACTCGAGCGGCTCGTAGTCCATGCTGGCGTAGCCGCGCGTCAAGCTTTTTAAGCGGTCGTGAAAGTCGTAGAGAATTTCGCCGAAGGGGATTTCATAGCGCAGCTCGACCCGTCGCCCGTGATAGAGCATGTTTTTCATCTCGCCCCGGCGCTCCTGCAAAAGCCCCATGATGTTGCCGACATATTCCTCGGGCACATAGATGTTGAGCTTGACGAAAGGCTCCAGAATGCGGGTGATCTTATCGGGTTCGGGCAGCTCTGCCGGATTCTGGATACGCTCCATGCTCCCGTCGGTCCGCTCGATCTCGTAGATGACCGCCGGAGCAGTGGCGATAAGCGCGAGGTCGAACTCGCGCTCGAGCCTCGCCTGCACGATGTCAGCGTGGAGAAGCCCCAGAAAGCCGCAGCGAAAGCCGAAGCCTAGTGCTTCACTGGTCTCAGGCTCGAAGGTAAACGCCGCGTCGTTCAGGGAAAGTTTCTCGAGCGCCTCGCGCAGTTTGGGGTAGTCCTCGGAGTCGGTCGGGTAGAGGCCGGAAAACACCACGGGCTGCGCGGGCTTGAACCCGGGGATGATGTTCTGCGTCGGACGCGTCGCACTCGTGATGGTGTCACCGATCTGCGTGTCCGAGATGTCTTTGATGGCGGCGGTCAGCCAGCCCACCTCGCCCGGCCCGAGCCGTTCGGAGACGGTCGGCGCAGGCGAGAAAAAGCCCACCTTATCGACCTCGAAGGCCTTGCCTGTCGAGACGATCTTGATAGGGTCTCCAGACTTGACGGTGCCGTCGAGCACGCGGATAAACGAAATCACGCCCTGGTACGAGTCGAACACCGCGTCGAAGATGAGGCACGATAAGGGCGCGTCCGGGTCGCCTTTGGGGGGCGGCAGGTGTTTGACGATGCCCTCCAAAATCGCTGCGACGTTCTCCCCTGTTTTGGCCGATACAGGCACGGCGTAGTCTCCCGGCACCCCGACGACATCCTCGAGCTCCTCGACAGCGCTTTTCACGTCGGCGTTAGGCAGGTCAATCTTGTTGATGACCGGGAGAATCTCGAGGCCGTTGTCGATGGCAAGGTACGCGTTCTGAATGGTCTGCGCCTCGACCCCCTGCGACGCGTCGACGACGAGCAGTACGCCTTCACAGGCCCGGAGCGAGCGCGACACCTCGTAGTTGAAGTCCACGTGTCCGGGGGTATCGATGAGGTTGAACATGTAGGGCGTGCCGTCCTGCGCAGTATAGGTCAAGCGCATGGGCGTGGCCTTAATGGTGATACCCCGCTCTCGCTCGAGCTCGAGGGTATCTAGCATCTGGTCGCGGCGCTGCCGTTCGGAGACGGCCTGCGTCAGCTCCAGAATGCGGTCGGCGAGCGTCGATTTGCCGTGATCGACGTGCGCGATAATCGAAAAGTTGCGAATCTCCACACGCCATTGTAGCGCGCCCACCCGCCCGTCTGGGTACGGTGAGAGCGCATGGGCTTAGGCCAGCGAGCGCACCACGGCCTCACTCACGAACCCCTGCCCACCGCCGGCGACGCGGAGTTTCAGGGCAGCGAAGCGGCAGGCGAGCTCAGCGGCACGGAGCGGCGGCTCACCCTGCAACCAGAAATGACAGAAGGCCGCGTGTAGCGCGTCCCCGGCCCCGACCGTACCGGCAATCCGCGTTGCCGGGTAGGCCGGAACGTGCAGCACGTCGCGGCTCCGCTCGGACAGGAGCGCCCCGTCAGCGCCCAGCCCGACAACGACGATTTCAGGGTTGAACCGTTCCCACAGCGCCCGCACCGTTTGGAGCGCGTCCTCCAAGTATTTGCCGCTCAAAAAGAGCAGGGTGGCAGCCTCCAGAAACGGCTGATCGTACGGGTTGTCGAGATGGCGTATCGCGTGCAGGTCGGTAGAGATGGGTATGCCCGCAACAAGGGCGCGGGCTAGCAAGGGACGGGCGTAGGGGATGTTGGTCAGAAGCGCCAGATCCATTCCGACAAGCGCCGCGTCGAAACGCTCTGGAGGGTAAAGCGCGTCGCTGACGCCACCCAGGTCGGTGTGCACGTGGCGGGTTCCGCCTTCGTCCGAGAGCACGAGCGAACGCGCCGTGCGGTTGCACAGGTGGAGCCAGGATTCGGCGAGTCCCACAGCCTCGAGTTCTCCCAAGACAAAACGCCCGACCCGATCAGGAGCGAGGATGCTCGCCAAACGCACATCCGTCCCCAGCACCTGCAAGGCTCTGGCGAGGTTGAATCCTACACCCGAAACACCCAGCTCGAGCGCGTACGGTTTATGGCTCGAGGCGTTCTCGAGCGGGAGCGCCTGCAGGCTTACGGTCGTCTCGAGGCCCAAGTTGCCCAGAACCACGCGTTTTGTCCCCATAGGGCAGGGTACCGCACAGCATCTCTTAAGCCGTATCGTAAAGCGCGTCGCAACCCCTCGTCCAGTTCATCGTTGCTCAGCTTATGCTGTCCCTGTGGACGTTTCCTCTATTTACGGTAACCCCCGCCATCAGAGTTTCGTCTTGGGCCAGAGCAACAAGCGAGCACTCCTCCTTCATGGGTTTCCCGGTACGCCCGCCGAAATGCTGCCGCTGGCCGAATTCCTGGTAGGTCTCGGCTACGAGGTTCACGGTCCCCTCCACCCAGGATTCGGCATGGACATCGAAAACCTCGGCAAGACGCGTTGGCAGACCTGGGTCGCAGCGGCCAAAAAGCACTGGGAAACGCTGCAGGACGGCGCCGAGTCGGCAGTCCTCATCGGTTTTTCGATGGGCGGCGCGGTGGCGCTGAGTCTCGCTCACAGCGCAAACCCGGAACGGCTCGTGCTGCTTGCGCCGTTCTGGCGGCTCGCCGATACGCGGGCGCTCCTTTTACCTGTGGCCCGCTACGTGATGCCGCAACTCAGACCCTTTCAGAACGCCGACTTTACGACCGATGTGGTCCGCGCCCAGTTCGAGCGCCTCGAGCCCACCCTCGACCTGAACGACCCCGTGGTGCAACGGGAACTGCGCGAGCGGGTCGTTTTGCCCACCTCGGCCCTCGTCGAGCTTCAGCGACTCGGCCAACACGCCTACCGTGTAGCGCCGGAGGTCATGAGCAGGGCACTCGTCGTTCAGGGGCGACACGACACCACGCTCTCCCCTGCCGACACGCGCCGCCTCGCGCTGCGCCTCGGAGGTCCGGTGACGTTTTCTGAAATAGAGGACGCGGGCCACCCGTTTATCGAAGCGAGCAGCCCCGGTCACCAGGAGCTGCTCGAGCGTCTGCGCGCCGAACTGCCGTAGGGGGTTCAGCTTCCCAGCGTGAGCGTCTGATCGATCTGAAAGATGTCGTTGGGTGGATCTTTGCGGGAGATGAGCGCGAGTTCATGGACAGTAAAGCGCAGCGGCTTCCAGTTCTTCTGCAACTCGGTGATGAGCGGCTCGAGCTGCCCCCGCCCCTCGAGCTGCCCGACCGTCAGGTGCGGCGAGAAGCCCCCTTTGAACGAGCCTTTATCGGCAAATTTGGGTAGCGCCTTGAGAAGCGACGCGTGCAGCGCGTGGAGCGGGCCTGCGGGTTCAGGCTCGAGCCAGAGCGTATAGCTCTCGCGCCCGTGCCTGAAAAAACGGACGTGGGCGAGTGTCAGCTCGAAAGGGTCCTGCTCCCAGCCGACCTGCGCCAGCTCCGGCAGGACTTTGCTGAAAGAACTTTTGGGCGCGAAGGGATAGAGAAGCGAGATATGAGGCATCCAGCGGCGAAAACCCTTATCGTGGATTTTGCGAATTCCTTGAATCGGTTCCCACAAATTTTTGGGCGGAATCAGGACGACGGCGCTCGCGTGCGACTTTTGCATGGTTCAGTGTAAGGGTTCAGTCTAAGGGTTGGCGGCGCTTGGGTCGGGTCAGGAAAAGAAGCGCGACCAGACTGCCGAAAAGGAGCGCGCCCGTGGCGGTCACGACGAGAATACGAAAAAAGGAAAACGTCACTTCCGCCAGATACTCGACGATCTCGGGAATACGCCACGCCGCCGGATAGTCCGAAACCCAGAGAAGCCAAAAAAGCACACCCCAGAAAACCACGGGGCGCAGCCGTCGCCAGGTTGGTCGAGGGAGCTCGAGCCGCTTCGACGCGACGAGCGCCAAGACCGCGCAGACCCCAAGCACTGAAGCGAACAGGGCAGCGTTCATGGGTGACGGATTGACCATGCGTAGCGCTTATTCTGCCATATCCACGTACCTGTCAAGGTGCTCCAACGTTGCAGTGTCTTACAGATCTTCTGCCGGGAGCGGCTCGAGCGTCAACCCGTACACCTCACCCCGGTAAAGCTGCCGTCCGCTGTCATCCGGGGCCGGTGTGAGGACGACCGTCCCGCCGTCTATCGTGAACTCGACGAGGGTTCCCTCGCGCTGCCTCAGCGTGAAAAGTTTGAAGCGTCCGTCGGCGCTCGAGCCTGAGGTTTCATCCCCTCGGCTAATGACGAAGGTTTCGCTCCGGTTACGGGCACTGTAACGCCAGGTACCCGCGAAAGCGACCTCCGTTGGTCGCGTAATGTCGGGGGTCACCTCGGCGACTGCACTCACCTCGCCCGCAGGCGTCAGATAACGAGCCTGCACAGTGTCGCCCGGTTCATGGACACAGGCGAACGTGCCCCCCTCGGCACGTCTGAATGCTGCACCCACACGGCAGCGCGCCTCGAGCCCTGCCCGTGCAGGCGTCGCGGTATAACGCACAGCCCACGGGGCAGGCCCCCCCGGCGTCGCTGTCAAGCTCACTGTGTCGGGTACGGGCTCAGTCACGGGGTCGCCAGTTACCGTCACGCTCCCGCTGTCCGTCAAGCCCGCCGCCTCGGCGGCGACGACGTAGACACCGGGCTGTTCAAAGGTCGTGCTGAATGTGTGGGTCGTTTCGGCCTGAACATCGGTGCCAACAGTCCAGCGAAACGTCGGGGAGGAAGCGTTCTCGAGCGTCGCAACAAAAGTGGCCTCGAGCGGAGCCTCGCCTTCGGTCGCGGACGGCGTAACCGTCAGGCGCGGCGCAGCTTGGGAAGGCGCGGGTCCGGTGAACAGGTCGCAACCTGCCAAACAAAAGAGTAAAACAAGAACATAGCGTTTCATAAAGATGAGGGGCTCGCAGCGGAGCCCCTCCTTGGTCCTAATACCCTTAACCGAGGTTGTTCGGGAAGTTCGGGTCGAGCAGCGCGGCGAACTGATCCTCGAGGCCCGCCGGGATGGTGATGCCTTCGGGGAAGAAGCTCGC
>JBMDWS010000177.1:0-3134 GCA_048594695.1 Truepera sp.
CTCGATGTCGAGCGGTCAGCTGACCAGCAGCCTATTCACTCTGGGGCGCGGGGTGCCGCCGGAAGTCGCCGGGAACGCCGCTGGGTTCTACTGGGCTTCGGTCATGGTGGGGCGCTTTCTGACGGGCCTCATCATCGACCGTGTGGGCAGTGTGCGGCTCCTGCGGGTCTGTACCGGTGTCACAGTCCTTGCCACGCTCCTGCTGATTGTCGCGCCGACCCCGACCCTCGGTTTTGTCGCGCTCGCCCTCATGGGCCTGACGCTCGGCCCGGTCTATCCGACGACCGTCGCCCGAACGCCCGAACTCGTCGGCGGCGGGCTCAGTGCCCACGCCATTGGCGTGCAGACCGCTGCGGCCTCGCTCGGTTCGGCGGCGCTGCCCGCGCTCCTGAGCGGCGTTGCCGACTGGAGCGGTGCGGGGCTCATCGCCCCGGGTATCGCCCTCTTCGCCCTCATGCAGTTCGTCTCGCACGAAGTGCTCGTCCGGTACGCGCGGCGTTCTCACGCTGCGCCCCCGCTCCATACCTGAGTGCCAGTACGCCTTCTTACCCCTCGTCTCTAGACTGGAGTCTTTACTATGCCTATCAACATCGGTGTCATTGGCTGCGGCAACATCAGCCCGCTCTATCTCTCTGCCAAAAAGCACTTCCCGCAGATCAATTACGTCGCGCTGAGCGATCTCGATATGGACCTCGCCCGGGCAAGAGCCGAAGAGTACGGCCTCGAGGCCATCCCGGTCGACGAGCTGCTCGCTCGAGACGATATCGGTCTCATCGTCAACCTGACGGTGCCACAGGCGCACGCGGCAGTGGCGCGTGCGGCCCTCGAGGCGGGCAAGCACGTCTACAACGAAAAACCACTGGCGACAGACCTGAGTGATGCCAAGGCGCTGCTCGAGCTGGCCGAGAGCCGGGGCCTGCGTGTGGCCTGCGCCCCCTCGACATTCCTGGGTGCAGCCGTGCAGACCTGCCGCAAACTCATCGACGAAGGGGCCATCGGCGAGCCTATCGCCTTTAGCGCCACCATGCTTCAGCACGGTATGGAGAGCTGGCATCCCAATCCGGCCTTCTTCTACCAGCCGGGGGCCGGGCCGATGTTCGATATCGGGCCGTATTACCTCGCGGCTTTGGTGGCGCTGCTCGGCCCGGTGCGGCGCGTCTCGGGGATGGCCCGCATCAGCTTCAAGGAGCGCACTATTGGGTCGCAGCCACTCGCCGGGACGACTTTCGAGGTCAACACGCCGACGCATATCGTCAGCACCCTCGAGTTTGCCAGTGGCGCGATCGGCACGCTCACGACTTCGTTCGATGTCTGGGCCACCGAGCAGCCGAAGTTTGAGGTCTACGGCTCTGAAGGAACCTTGAGCCTCGACGCGCCCAACGGCCTGAATGGGCCTGTGCGGACGCACAGCGCGACGGGCGAGTGGCAGGCGCACGACCTCGTCCATTCGTTTCAGACGCTCGAGGCGGGCTGGGGCCTGGCGCTCGCCGATTACATCGCCGCTATCGAAGGGAGGAGACCGCACCGGGCGGAGGGGGCGTTTGCGCTGCACGCGCTCGAGGTCATGCACGCCACCCTCACTGCTGCCGAAACCGGGCAGACTGTCACCCTGACGACGACATGCGAGAGACCCGAACCGCTCTGGGCAGGCGTCGATGACGGGGTGCTTGGGTAAGCCCGAATCACCATGCGGGTGGGGATTCGCGAACAGGTTTGGCGGGACTGGAATGAAGCTCCTGCCTAAACTCCCTGCACATAGGTCCTGTCTACCCGCGAGTCAGGTTACCTTCAGCTCCGCTTTTGTTCCGGGGCCGAGGCGGCGCGCTGGGAACGTGCACACCCGCGCATGGCCCCCCTCGAGCTGGGTTCGGCTCGAGGGGGGCTTTACTCTCTGGCTGCCGGGTACACGTAGTATGCTGCGGAGCGCTGTGGATCTGCCCCAGACCGAACCTTCAGACACCGCAAACGCCAGCGCTTCAGAGCAGCCAAAAGGCAAGCGAGGGCACGTCGCCCCGAGCGTTTCCGTCGTGTGCCTCGCGTACAACTCGATGAAGTTTTTACCTCGCACCATCGACAGTGTGCTGTCGCAAACGTTCACAGACTTCGAACTCGTTCTCGTCGATGACGGTTCGGCGGACAACGTTGTCGATTGGGCGTCCCGTCAGAGCGACCTGCGCTTCCGTCTGGTATCCCAGGCCAATCAGGGTATCGCCGGAGCCCGGAATCGCGGCATTCGGGAGGCGCGTGGCGAGTACATCGCTTTTCTGGACGGGGATGACCTCTGGCACCCGCAAAAGCTCGAGTTTCAGGTCGACGTCCTGAATCGTCACCCGGAGGTCGGTCTCGTCCATACCCACGTCGAGCTTATAGACGCGCAAGGTCGTCACCTTGGCTATTCGAAAAACATGGGCGTCCATGGCGACGCGAGGGCCGCGATCCTTGTGAGCAACTTTGTGGGCACAGCGAGCGTTACCCTGATTCGGCGACGCTGTTTCGATGAACTCGGGGGGTTTCTTTCGGATCCCAGTGTGGCTTGGTGTGACGACTGGGATATGTGGGTTCGTATCGCGATGAAGTACTCATTTGCACTGGTCCCGCAGCCCCTGACACGCTACCGTTTACATCCAAACGGGGCGAGCACGAAGTACCACACGCTCGTACCCCTCGTTCCGAGTATCGTCTCGCGGCTATACGAGAGTGCGGCGCCCGAACTGGGGCACCTTCGCCCCAAAACGCTCGGTACCTTCTACGCTTACCTCGGTCTATTGGCCCTGGGGGCTAAGCACTACCGCGAAGCCTCCAGACTCTTCCGTCGGGCGCTTACCTATCAGGTATCGTCGCGCTGGCTCGCGAGCGGCTGTCAGATCGGCGCAAGTGTCGTGTCTGCCCGCGCCAGCCGTTTGTGGCGTTGAGGTTCGACCCCTGCGAGTCGTTATTGCCGTACAGGCTTTTGGGCCTGGATGAAACCGACGACGTTCGCTAGGAGGAGGCTCAAAACGACCAGCTCGCCGCCGTCCTCGAGGAGCGTCATGAAGCTTTTAGAGAATTCGGACGCTGAGGAGGTATCGATAAATGCGTGCAGACCGTCGGCGATCCCGGCAAACAGGAGAAGGAGGCCGAAAAGAAGCGCGAGC
>JBMDWS010000178.1:0-3622 GCA_048594695.1 Truepera sp.
CACGCTGCTTTCAAAAGAGGCCGTGCTCGATTTCGTCACGGCCAGTTACGCCCTGGATGAGCCCAAAACCTGCGAATTCATTCGGCGGGGGTTCAACGATCACTACCAGATAACTGCGGGCAACACGCGCTATATCTTCAGGGTTTACCTGAACGGTAAATACTACATCGACTCACCCGAAGCCTTTCAGTTTGAGCTTGACTTGATCGACCACCTGTGCAAGCAAGGCATACCTGTTGCCTATCCCATCCCCCAAAAATCGGGGGAGTTGCTGGGTTGGGTAGATACCGACGCAGGCAGGCGGTACACCGCACTCTTTTCCTACGCGTCAGGCGAGCCGTTTCAAGAAACCCCTACCGTGGAGCAGTGTTTTGAGATAGGTAAGACTATTGCCGCATTTCATATTGCAGCAAATCGGTTTCACTCTGAGCATCCACGCTATCATTTGAGTCCCAAATACTTGGCAGATGAGCCCTTGAGGCTGGTTGCCCTACAGGATAATGACGACGTTCGCGAGTATATGGCATCCTTGCAGCCTATCGACGAAGCGATTTCGACGGTTAAAGCGCTCGAGCCCGTCGGGGATGAGTACGGGATTATTCACGGCGACATACATGGCGAAAACATGCACTTTCACGGCAACCAGATCACGCTGTTCGATTTCGACCATTGCGCGTACGGTTGGCGTGCTTATGATTTGACGCCGTCATTGGGTCTACCCGAAGATCAGAAGGCCGCTCTTCTCGAAGGCTATGAACAAGTGCGTCCGCTTAGCGACCGTGAGCGCGAATGCTTGCCCGCTTTCACCAAATTGCGGCACCTTTGGAACATTGGCGACGCGCTTGCGACCACTTCAATCCGAGCTGAACAGAACGAGTGAACAGCCGTATTGCGTTCTGACGAGAGGCTCGAGCCCTCACCTTGACCCTTGGCACCCCCTAGCCTAAGCTCTACACATGAATTATCACGACTACATCACCATCGAACCGAACAAACGCGGCGGGCAACCTTGTGTGCGAGGCTTACGCATCACCGTATATGAGGTGCTTGATTACCTCGCCTCGGATATGACCGAAGAGGCAATCCTGGAAGACTTCCCTGATTTGACAAGGGAAGATTTCAAGGCGTGCATCGCTTTTGCGGCTGATCGTGAGAGGCGACTTGTCACGGTGCCCCCAGCAGCGTGAAGCTGCTCTTCGATCAAAACTTGTTTTACAGATTAGCTACTAAACTTCACGACCTCTTTCCCGGCTCCCTGCACGTTCGGGATGTTGGGCTCAAAGAAGCCGATGACCTCATCGTCTGGAATCATGCTCGAGATCACCTGCTTACTATCGTCTCGAAGGATGTGGATTTTCGCCAACGGAGTTTTATGTTTGGCGCACCGCCCAAAGTAATCGCCGTGCGATTGGGGAACTATTCAACTGAAGATGTCGAACAGCTCTTGAGAAGGCACGCTGCCTCTATCGAGATGTTCTGCCAAGACCCTCAGCTCGCACTCCTCAACTTATCGCGGTGAGCGGGGCATTTCCCGAGGGTGGACTCGAGCCCTAAGACCCTTATTGGCCTCGAGCTTCCCCTATAATCTCAAGTGCTAAAATAGTACGTGCTTCAGTTCGAGTGGGACGAAGACAAGGCCAAACGCAACCTCGAGAAACACAATGTCTCGTTCCCGGAAGCAGCAACCGTTTTTGGCGACACCCTTTCCTACACCTTCGATGATCCCGATCATTCCGACACTGAACCCAGACTTTTAACCATGGGTCAATCCAGCACAGGCAAGCTTCTCGTAGTTTCACATACCGACCGTCAGGGAAAGATTCGTATCATCAGCGCCAGGGAGCTAACCAGGCGAGAGCGCAAGTACTTTGAAGGAGGATACCTATGACAAAAGAGGATATGAGGCAGGAATACGACTTTTCTCAGCTCGACGAGCCCGTCCGGGGAAAATACGCTGAGGCTTTTGCAAAGGGGAGCAACCTCGTCTTACTGGACGCCGACGTCGCACAAGCCTTTCCAGACGGACAAGCCGTAAACGACTCGCTACGTCTACTCAAGAAGTTGGCAAAAAAGCAAGTTGGTGAGACACCCCACGGGACTTGATGCACGCAACGCGGTCTGCTCTAGTAGACTCTCCCCTATGATTCGCAGCCTTGTCATCGACATGGACGGCGTGCTCTGGCACGGCGACACGGCGCTTCCGGGTGTTCCGGAGTTTTTCGCGGCGCTGTCTCGCCTCGACCTGCCCTTCGTCCTCGCTACCAACAACGCCACCAACACCCCACAGCAGTACGTGGACAAGCTGGGTCGCTTCGACGTCACCGTCACGCGGGAACAGGTCATCACTTCGCCCGTGGCGACGGTGGGTTACCTGCAGGAACACTACCCGGCGGGGACGACCATCTACGCCGTGGGCGAAATCGGCCTGACGCAGACGCTTACCGAAGCGGGCTACGCCGTTATTGGGCCAGATGACGTTCGGGCAGGCCAAACGGCCCCGGTGGTGGTCGGAGGACTGGTTAGACAGAGCCTGACCTACGACCTGCTGGCGATGGGGACGCTGCTCATTCGGCAGGGCGCGGCGTTCGTGGCGACCAACTACGACCTGACGCTGCCAACCGAGATGGGCGAGTTGCCGGGGGCGGGTTCGGTCCTGTCGGTTCTGGCTCGAGCGTCGGGCATTGAGCCGACGGTTATCGGCAAGCCTTTCCCGACTATGTTCGTCGAATCTGCTCGCAGGCTGGGGACCGCACCCGAAGAGACGCTGATGGTCGGTGATCGCCTAGACACCGACATCGACGGGGCGCAGGCGGCAGGGTTAAAGACGGCGCTGGTCCTGACAGGTGTTTCACAGCGCAAAGATATCGGCGATGTCCCTCCAGACTTCGTGGTGGACGACCTCCCGGCACTCGTCGCGGTGCTCGAGGCCCAGGCCGTCAGCTCCGGTTGAGGGCGATGAGCCGGTCCAGAATGCGCTCGCCGTCGGCACGCAGGCCGTTGTGTTCGTATTCACTGGTAATCCAGGTTTTGAGGTTGGGAACCCTGTCGGCGGTCTCGAGCGCGTAATTCAAATCCACGTACATATCGTGAAAGTAGAGCGCCGCTGCCGTGGGCACCGTGTTCCGTGCCAGCTTGTCCAGATCATAGAGGCGGGGCCAATCGCTCTTTTTCGCCAGAATCTCGGCAGCTTCCCGCAGGGGCTCCAGAGTCCTGTACTGCTCGAACATCCAGGGGTAGATCATCTCACCGGTAAAGAGAAATTCACGTCCGGGCGCGTAGTCGAATTGCGGAAACTCACGCCGGACCCGCTCGGCGGCCCAAGCCGTCGCCTCCTCCTGCGCGTAGATGGCTTCGTGGAGAATGCTGAAAATCGGATGGGTGTGGTAGCTCAGCTCGCTCTGAAGGTCGTAGAGAAAGGTCTGCGAAAGCTCGTCGCGCCCGGAGACCGAGACGAAAGCGCGCTCGAGCAGATCCATGACCCCCTCGAACCCGTCACTCATCCCAAAGGCAATCCCGAGCTGCTGGAACTGCTGAGCTGTGAGGCGCTGACCGTTGGGGAGCCGCACGTCCTGCTGGGTGAGGGTGTGGGCAATCCTCTCGCATATCGCCTGCGCCCACGGAT
>JBMDWS010000179.1:0-2615 GCA_048594695.1 Truepera sp.
GTCGAGGTCGAGCTGTGGGCTGCCCGGTGAGCGGAGCCGCGCCGTGATCTGGGACGAGCTGACGAGCCCGGAACTCTCCGTGCTCCCCAGGACCATCCCCGTCGTGTTGCCGCTCGCCGCGACCGAGCAGCACGGCCCGCACCTGCCGCTTGCGACGGACCGGATGATTGCTGAGCACTTCATGCGAGGGCTTGGGGCAGCCTTGCCGGACCGGGTTCTCATCCTGCCGACCGTCGCCGTGGGCTGCTCGGAGCATCATATGGACTTCTGCGGCTCGCTTACCCTGACGCATGAGCACTTTACCCAGCAGGTTCTGGATACCCTGGGCGCTGCTGCCTCGCACGGCTTTACCAATCTCGTCCTCTTCAACGCGCACGGCGGCAACATCGCCGTGGGTCAGACGATTCTGGAGATCTTCGGGCGGCGGCACCCCGAGGTTCAGATCGTCATGATGACGTGGTGGCAACTCGCCGCCGACGCGCTTCTGGACCTGAGTGAAACGGGGCCGGGCGGGGTCGGGCACGCCTGCGAGTTCGAGACTTCGCTGATGCTCCTCATCGCGCCGCAGCTGGTAAAAACCCACGCCATCCCCGAAAACGGCCTGCAACCGACCTACGCCTGGGCCGAGAGCGACATGCTCCGTAAAGGCGCCGCGAGCCTCTACCGCCCGTTTAATACGATGACCCGAAACGGCGTGGTGGGAGAGCCGCGAGCCGCGAGTGCCGAGAAGGGACGGCAGATCAGCGACATTGTACTGAGGCGTGCCGAGGAGGTCGTCACCTCCTTGGTGGACGAGCTTTAGGTCGCGGTCGCCGTGGGTATAGTGAAGCAAACGCCAAGAGCCTATTTTGCCGACGCACCAAGCGAGGTCACATCATCATGAAATCTTTTTCCCACGCAACCGAGCTGGGAATCCTTACGAAGCTCGAGACCTTTAAGGTCGATCCCCGCTGGCTGTTCGTGCGGCTCGAAACCGACACGGGCCTCGTCGGCTGGGGCGAGGCGAGTCTCGAGGGTTACGCCGAAGCCGTCGAGGGCGCGTTTGAGGCGCTCAGGGACCGCGTGCTGGGGGCCGACGCGTCCCGCACCGAAGACCTCTGGCAGATCGGCTACCGGGGCGGTTTCTACCGGGGTGGTCCGGTCCTGATGAGCGCCCTCTCGGGGCTCGATCAGGCGCTCTGGGACCTCAAGGGCAAGGCGCTCGGGGTGCCCGCCTGGGAGCTTTTGGGTGGCCGCGTGCGCGACAGGGTGCAAGCCTACGGCTGGATCGGTGGCGACCGTCCGAGCGACGTGGCAGAGGCGGCGCGACTGCGCCGGGAGCAGGGCTTTACGGTCGTCAAGATGAACGGCACCGCCGAAGCGGGCTACCTCGAGAGTGGACGCGCCCTTGACGAAGTCGCTGAGCGCGTTGCGGCGGTGCGGGGGGAAGGGCTCGAGGTCGGCGTGGATTTTCACGGTCGGGTTCACCGCAGCGTGGCGAAAACGCTCATCCGGCGGCTCGAGCCCCTCGCCCCGCTCTTTATCGAGGAGCCGGTGCTGAGCGAGCACCGCGAAGCGCTCCGGGATGTCGTCGAAGGCACATCCCTGCCGATTGCCCTAGGTGAGCGGCTCTACAGCCGCTGGGACGTGAAGCCGTTTTTGCTGGAGGGTCTGGTGGACATCCTTCAACCCGATCTGTCGCACGCAGGTGGCATCAGCGAGGTTCGGCGCATCGCCGCGATGGCTGAAGCGTTCGACGTTGCCGTCGCGCCGCACTGCCCGCTGGGGCCGTTGGCGCTGGCGTCGTGCTTGCAGCTCGCGGCCTGTACGCCTAACGTGGTCTTGCAAGAGATGTCGCTGGGGATCCACTACAACCAGGGCTCCGACCTCTACACCTACCTTCGTGAGCCCGACGTCCTCACGCCCAAAGCAGGATATTTGGAGATTCCGACGGGGCCGGGTCTGGGTGTCGCCATCGACGAGGTGCGTGTCCGTGAGGTCGCTGCGACCCCGCACCGCTGGCGCAATCCTTTGTGGCGTCTGCCGGATGGGAGTTTGAGCGAATGGTAGGGGGTAGACGACAGGAACTTGCCGAACGGCTCAAGGCGGACGGGCTCGTCGCCATCGTTCGGGGGGACTTTACGCTGAACGAGCAGCGGGCTATCGCTGAGGCGCTCGGGGCAGGTGGTGTTCGGGTGCTCGAGGTCACGCTCAATACGACGGACGCCTTAGAGGGTATCGCCGCGCTCAAGCGGGATTTCGGCGACCTGCTCGTCGGGGCGGGAACGGTTCGCACGGCTGCCGACGCTAGGGCTGCGCTGGACGCGGGCGCACAGTTTCTCATCGCGCCCTGCTTCGACCAGGAGACCGTAGAGGTCGCGCACGACCACGATACGCTTATCCTGCCCGGTATCTTTACCGCGACCGAGGCGCAAACGGCCTTTCGGGCGGGTTGCCCCATGCTCAAACTGTTCCCCGCCGACGCGCTCGGCCCCCCCTACCTGAAGGCGCTCCGTGCGCCCCTCGACGACATCGACTTCGTTCCGACGGGTGGGGTCAACCCCGATACGCTTCAGAGCTTTCACGAGGCTGGGGCCGCGGCCTTTGGCATCGGGTCGTACCTCGTCAAGAATGTG
>JBMDWS010000018.1:0-2787 GCA_048594695.1 Truepera sp.
GCGACGCTGTTGCCAGCCGCCGCGAAGTACGACATCACCCCGACGATAAAACCCAGAACCAGTGCGAAGATGCCTATGTCGAAGAGGACAGCGCTCATGATCTCGAGCGTCCCCAGATGGATGGGTGATACTCCAGCGGGCGGGTAATGGGTCAGCACGGCGTTTCCGAAAAAGAGCGGGGTAGAAGCGACGGCGAGCGCCAGAAAGAGCCCGCCACAGGCCAGCGCCGTCGCGTGCCGCACGACCGGCAGGCCTTTGGTCGTCTCGTAGCCGAACGCCAGGTAGCGCAGCAAGATGCCGAGCGCCGCGACGACACCCGCTGAGAATCCGTCGCCCGTTTCGACAAAGCCTTTGACGAGCAGGGCCGCCGCGATCATGAAGATGGGCAGGTAGAGGATGCGCGCAACGCCCCGTGTGATCTCGCGCGCGAGAGGTGCGTCGGCACCCTCGAGGGCGCTCGTGCGCTGAGCGGGCACGATGCTTGTAAAGAGCGTGCCTACGCCGATCAGGACCAAAACCACGACGGTAATTTCGCCCATCGTGTCGAGCCCGCGAAAGTCCGCGAGGGTCGCCGTGACGACGTTACGGGCGTGCGCGTCGGGGGTCAGGCGAATGTGTTCGTCGGCGATGGTCTGCCCGGCGGGCGGTTGCGATAGCGAACTCCAGGCCACCGCAAAGGCGAAGAGACCCGCGATCACCGTGACCGTGATCTTGCGGTTGAGAAACGGCATTGGCATGGCGGACTGTTGCTCGAGAACCCTGGGCGGAATGAGGCGCAGCGTGGCGATAAGCAGCAGCGTCAGGGTAGTTTCGATAAGGACGGCGACCAGCGCGACGTTGGGTGCGCCGTAGAGCGCGTAGATGAGCGCAAGTACGAATCCCGAACTCGAGATGACCAGTGCCAGCGTCAGATGCTCCCGTTTGAAGAGTGCTGTAAGCGCTGCTGCCGCAACGACTATAAAAGAGAGCGCGAGCGGCACGTCGCCGAGGCCCACAGGCCCGACGTGGAAGGTGGCGATGCCGGGTGCCGAGAGTATGCCCGCCCCAACCAGCAGCGCAGTCGGCAGCAACACCGAGGCGAGGCGGCTTCTCAGGTTGCGCAGCTCGAGCCAGTGAATGCCGTCGGAAAAGCGGTTGAGTCCCTGTACCGAGACCGTGTAGAGCCGCTCGGGACCGATATGCTCGCTCAGTTCCGAAACGCTCTGAAAGAGGCCCAGCCAGAAGCGGCGCGTGACGACGAAGAGTGTGCCGAGCGCATAGACCACGCCCGCCATGATGTATTCGGGTAACAGCTCCGCGTGATAGGACGCGTCGAGCGGGGTCGGTGCGAGAAACGAAACTTGCCCCGCCGCCTCGGCGAGGCGCTCGAACGGCCCCGTAACGAACCCGCCTATGAGTGTCAGGAGCGCGAGTGCGGCAATCGGCCAGACGAGGCGTCCGGGCAGGTCGCGTCCCTCGGTCTTGCGCTCGCCCAAAAAGATGCTGCTCCAGAAGTGCCAGGTGTAGGCGAGCGTGGGTACCGCCGCGACTACCGCGATGACGGTAAAAACGGGGCCACGCTCGAGCGCCGCTGCGAAAAAGAACTCATCGGCGAAAAAGCCCAGCGTCAGCGGCAGTGAGGTGAGCGTCGCCCCGGCGAGGGCGCTCGAGAGGGCCAGCAGCGGATAGCGTCGCCCGAGGCCGCCCAAGCGGCTCAGGCGGTTCTCGCCGGTGGCTTCGGTTATCGCGCCAGCCGTCAGGAACAACGCACTCTTGGCGAGCGCGTGCGCGATCACGTAAAAGGCCGCGCCGCCCGCGCCGTAGGGGCCACCGAGCCCGTAGAGTGCCACGACGAAGCCGTACTGCGCGATGGTCGAGTAGGCCAGAAGCTGTTTGAGCACGTCGCGGCTCAGGGCCAGCACACCGCCGGTCCCTATCGACACGAGGCCGACGATGAGCAGCACGTCCAGCACAACCGGGGTCTCCTGCACGAGTGGGTAGATGCGCCCGATGAGAAATACTCCAGCGGCGACCATCGCTGCCGAGTGGAGGTAGGCCGACACCGGGGTGGGAGCCGCCATCGCCCGGGGCAGCCAGAAGTGCAGCGGTACCTGAGCGCTCTTGACGAGGCCCGCAACTGTAATGAGCAGCGTGCAGAGCGTCAGTCCCCGTCCGGGCTCGGCGAGCGTGATGAGGTCGGGGACCGAAAAAGTTCCGTACGCCGTGTAGAGAAAGACAGCGCCGATCAGAAACAGAACGGCGCTGACTCCGGTAATAAGGAGCGCCATGAGCGCCGAGGCCCTAGCGTTGGCGTTATGGGTGTCGAAGCCGATGAGGTAGTACGAGGCGATGGCGGTCAGATCCCAGAAAACGAAGATCAGGATGAGGTCCTGAGCCAGCGCGAGGCCGACCATCGCGCCCATAAAGAGCGTGATGAAAAAGAAAAAACGTACGGTGCCCGTCTCGGGTTGCCCCTCGTGCTCGAGGTGAAGCGGCAGATACGCCGAAGCGTAGACGAGGACCGCGAGACCGACGCCGGTCGCGAGCAGCGCGTAGAGTGCGCCGAGCCCGTCGAGTGTAAAGGCGAGCGTAATGTCCCAGCTCGGAATCCAGGGGACGCTGACCGTTCCGCCGCCCCTCAGCCAGCCCCACAACACCGCCAGTAGCGCCAGCGCGGCGAATGTCGTGGCAGTCGGTGCGGCGTACCGGGTGCGGACCCAACCTGCCAGAAGTGTCGCGGGCGCAGCCGCGAGCGCCAGCAGCAGGGGGAGGAGAACGCTGAGGATCATGGGCTGCGGCTCGAGGCTA
>JBMDWS010000180.1:0-4681 GCA_048594695.1 Truepera sp.
GGCCTTGTTACCATGCTCGAGCTCGACGAAGCGGCGCTGCGCGCCAGGGCGAGCCGGGAAAAGTTGCCCACCAGCCTCGGCGAAATCCAGAGCTACCTAGACGACGTCGGCGCGCAAGCCGACAGGCTCGTTGCCGAGCGCAGCGAAACCGGGGACGAGCTCGACGTCATAAACACCTACCTGCCGCAGTTTCGCGATCTCGCGCCGATGCTGGCAGCGCTCGAGAATAGCCGCTACTTGAGCACGGCAGCCTTTTACATCCCCAATGGTGAAACCCTGGTTCGCGTTCAGGACGCGCTCAAGGAAGCCCTGCCCGAACGTCACGACCTGGCGCTCAAGGAACAGGGCAAAGCCTATGTGGCAGTTGCCGCTGTGCTTAAAGCCGACGCGCAGGAGCTGCAGGGTATTCTGTCGCGCCTCGGGCTCGCCGAACTCCGCCTTCCGGAGCTCTACGCCAAAGAGGGCACCGCCAAGGCGGTTCACCTCATGGAGGAGCGTTCGCAGTCGCTACCCAAGCGTCAGGCAAGTGTTGGGGCCGAACTCAAGGCCCTGGCCGACGCGCAGGGCGCGAAACTGCTGGCTGTACGCGACGCCGCGCTCAACTACCAGGCGCGCTACGCGGCCATGGACGGTCTAGCGGGCGGGCGTTACTCGTTTGCTATGGAAGGTTGGGTCCCGAGCGACGAGCGTGCGCGCGTTGTCGCCGCACTCGAGAAGCAGTTCGGTACGGGCGTCATCGTCGAGAGCCGTAAGGCCGACGATCACCACGACGAAGAGATTCCGGTCAAGCTCGAGAACCCCGGTTGGGTCAAGCCCTTCGAGGGCCTCCTGTCGCTCTTCGCGCCGCCCAAGTACGGCTACTTCGACCCCTCCTGGACGCTGGCGGTTTTCTTCCCGCTGTTTTTCGGTATCGTCGTCGGCGACATGGGGTTTGGACTCATCTTTCTGGCGCTCGGGCTGTGGCTGCGGGGCCGGAAAAAGCCGCTCGGCCTGGGACCACTAGGGATCACCTTGCAGCCTGCCGCCATGCCCTCTATCGGCACAGTCATTATCTGGTGCTCGGTCTGGGCGATCGTCTGGGGCTTTCTCTACGGCGAGTTCTTCGGGAACTTCCTCGAGCACTGGCCGCACGACAAGCCGATCTTCTACACGCCGCTCCATCACGAGGCTGGCTACGGCTGGATTCCTATCATCCTCTTCCGTGTCGAGCAGTTCACGCCGCTGCTTTTGCTCTCGCTTGGCTTCGGTATCTTCCAGGTGCTGTTCGGCTGGTTCCTGCGCGGCTACTACGGGCTGCGCCACGGCGACATGAAGCACTTCTGGGAGGGTGTCGGAATGTTCGGAGGGCTCGTTGCGATCGTCGTGTTCGCCTACGCCTTCATGACGAACACGCTTGCGGGTAACGCTTTCGTCGGCTTTATCGTCATCCTCGGGTTTGCCCTCTTTATCCTGGGGCTTATCCTCTCTCGCCTCCCGCTGATGCTCGTCGAACTCATCTCCAACTCGGGGAATATCCTCTCTTACCTGCGACTTTTCGCGGTCGGCCTCTCGGCGGCGCTCGTAGCGAACCTCGCGACCGACCTTGGCTTTGCCATCGCGGGCATTGCTCCTGTCGTCGGTCCGGTTCTGGGGATTCTCGTAGGGCTCGCCGTACACGCGCTCGCGATTGCCCTGACGATTATCGGCCATACGCTTCAGCCTCTTCGTCTTCAGTACGTCGAGTTTTTTACCAAGTTCGGGTTTTACGATGAAAACGGTACAGCGTACCGTCCATTCCGCTTCCTCGGAGGAAAAGCATGAAAAAGTTCGCCCTTGTACTCGTTGTTCTGCTCCTTGCCGGTCTCGGTTTTGCCCAGGAAGGCGAAGCTGCTGCTACAGCAGCCCGTAGTCTCGGTGACGGTCTTATTGCTATCGGCGCTGCACTCGCCGTCGGTCTCGCTGCTATCGGCGTAGGTATCGCGCAGGCCGCTATCGGTAGCGCCGGTGCGGGCACGCTTGCCGAGCGCCCTCAGGCTTTCGGTCAGATCCTCATCTACCTCGTCATCCCCGAAACGCTCATCATCTTCGGTTTCGTCATCGCCTTCTTCCTCAACGGTCAAATCGGTTAACCATGACGAATCTTGCTGCTCTGCTTGAACGTGAAGCGAGCGCGGAGATCGAAACCATTCTCTCCGAGGCACAAGCGCGTGCCTCGGAGATTATCGCTAAGGCAGAGGACGACGCCAAAGCGATGACGGCCCAGCGCGACAGGCTTTCGCAGACGCAGAGTGAAGCCGCCAAGGTGCGTGCGCGTAGTGCCGCGCAGCTCGAGGCGTCCTCCCTGCGCTTGCGCGCCCAGCACTCGGTCGTCGAAAGGGTCTTCGAAGCGGCGCAAGCCGAACTCCACGCGCTTACTGGCGATAAAGAACGCTATACGCCCATCCTCGGCACCCTCCTGTCTGAAGCTGTTGGAGCGCTCGGCGGCGCTGACAAGGTCACCAAGGTGATTGTCAATCCCGCTGACGAGGATAAAATTCAGGCGGCTCTCAAGGAGCACGGCCTAGAAGGCAAGCTCGAGACCGATGACACGGTCAAGGGCGGCGTCAAGGTCCGGGGCCAGTCGAACGTCACCATCGAGAACGGCCTTTTCGAGCGCCTCGGTTCGGCTCGTGAAGACCTCGCCTCGGAAGTCTCCAGGCTGCTCGGCCTTTCGTCGGACGCAACTGCTTCTCAAACGGAGGCGTAAGCGTGCCGTCGGACTTTGGCTATATCAACGCGCGCGTCCGGGGGCTTAAAGCCAAGCTTCTTGGCGACGAGTTCTACGCGGCAGCGATGGGGGATGCGAATTTCTCGGCCTTCCTGACTTCGTTCTCGCAAACGGCTTACGGCAAAGAAGTCGACGAAGCGCAGGCGCGCTACGGTAGCGACTTGCGCACGGTCGACGAGGCGCTCGCGCGCAACTTCTACACCGAGATGCGCTCGCTTCTGAACGTTGCCGACGGCCTGCCAGAAAAGCTCTTGCAGGTACTCTTGTTGCGTTACGACCTCGGTAACCTCAAGACCATTGCTCGCGCCAAGGGCGCCGGTCGTGAGGCCGAGGAGATTATCGCCGCACTTCTACCCGCCGGGGATCTCAAACCCGCCGTGCTCGAGGCCATCGCGCAGGCTCCCGATCTGGGCACTGCTGCCGGACTCGTGGCAACGACCGGCAACCCCCTCGCCTCGGCGTTTAACCGTGCGGTCACCAAGTTTTCCTCGGATGGCGATTTGTACGAACTCGAGCTCGCTCTCGACCAGGCTTACTACCGGATCATCAGCGAATCGAGCAAGCGCGATCGTTTCCCGGCGGACTTTACCCGCTACATTCAGCGTGAGATCGACGCGACGAATGTCCGCACTGCGCTCAAGCTGCGCGGTAGCAGCGAGACGCCCAACGCCGAAGATCTCTTCATCAAAGGCGGCAAAGAGGTCCAGCGTTCGACTTTCGACGCGCTCCTCGCGGGAGACACGCAAGCACTCGCCAACACCTCGTTTGCCGAAGTGGGAGAGGCCGAGTCGCTCAGCCGGGCTGAAGGGGTGCTCCGCACATCTCTCGATCGCAGCGCGCGCAAGCTCGCCTTTCAGAATCCGTTAGGGGTCGGGGTGGTTCTCTACTTCCTGCGCCTCAAGGAGACCGAAACGGCCAAGTTGCGCTTGCTGGCGCGGGGCAAGTTTTACGGTGTGCCCCGGCAGCAACTCGAGAAGGAGCTGGGCGATGCCTAGAATGATCGTCCTGACGGACAGTGAAACCGCCGCAGGCTTTCGGCTTGCCGGTGTCGAGGTGCGTGAAGCCGATAAAGACGGGGCGCAGGCGGCGCTCGAGGGGCTTATCGAAGCCGGGGATTACGGTCTCGTGGCTGTCGACGAGTCGCTCATTGCAGACCCCAACCGCTCTTCGGCGCGCATCATGCGGGGCCGTGAGCTGCCGGTGCTGCTGACCATGCCGAGCCTCGGTGCTGCTTTCGGTGAAGATAGCGCCGACGCCACTGAATACATGAAACAGCTGGTTCGCAGCGCCATCGGCTTCGACGTCAAGCTCGAGTAATGCACCCTAGGGCCGCGCGCGGCGACGCTGCGCGGTCTAGACTAATTAAAACGCACGTACAGGAGGAACTGTGGCTATTGAAGGCAAGATTCAGCGCATCTCCGGACCGGCAGTCATCGCCGAAGGGATGATGGGTGCGCGCATGTTCGACATCGTGCGTGTAGGTGGGGAAAACCTGATCGGTGAAATCATCCGTCTCGACGGGGATACTGCTTTTGTTCAGGTTTACGAGGATACGGGCGGCCTGACGGTTGGTGAACCGGTCGTTTCGACTGGGTTGCCGCTTTCGGTCGAACTCGGGCCGGGGATGCTCAACGGTATCTTCGACGGGATTCAGCGTCCGCTCGACAAGATCAACGAGGCGTCCGGCACCTACATCGCGCGCGGCATCACCGTGAACTCGCTCTCGCGCGACGCCAAGTGGGCGTTTACCCCGAACGTTGCCGAGGGCGATGAGGTCAAGGGGGGTCAGGTACTCGGTACTGTTCCCGAGTTCTCGTTTACCCACAAGATTCTCGTGCCGCCGACCACCTCGGGCAAGATCAAGAGCATCGTCGGTGAAGGCGAATACACCGTCGAAGACGTGATCGCGACGCTCGAGGACGGCACCGAACTGAA
>JBMDWS010000181.1:0-3110 GCA_048594695.1 Truepera sp.
CGCGTCTGTGGGAGGTACTCCACGAAGCGGAAGGGACCGGTACCGATGACTACGTCATCGAGATTGCCGTTTTCCTCGACGACGCGCTGAGACACGATCACGTTCAGGCTATTGGCCAACTTTGAGAGGAGCGGGCTGTAAGGCTCGGAGAGCGTGAACACGACGGTGGTTTCGTTCGTGGCAGCGACGCTCTCGACGACTTCGAAGTCACCTGCGTTGGGTGAGGCGACCTCGGGGTCTTTGATACGGTTTACCGAGAAGGCAACGTCGTCGGCCTTCAAGGGGTCGCCGTTATGAAACGTGACGCCCTCGCGGAGCGCGAAGGTCCAGGTGAGGCCGTCCTCGGAAGTTTCCCACGATTCGGCGAGGCCCGGGACGATGCGGCCCTCGCTGTCGAACATGACCAGGGTGTCGTAGACGTTTTCCAGCATGTTGCGGCTTGCTGTCGCGCTGGTGGTGTGCGGGTCGAGGCCGACCGGATCGGTCTGCATCCCGGCGCGCAGGACACCGCCGGAGGACGGCTGCGCGAAGACGAAGGTAGTCAGTAGAACGAGGCTGGCAAGCAGGGCTTTCATAGGATCTCCTTGGGCTTGAGAGGTGTAAGCGTGAGCGTAACGTGGTTCAGGAGAAGCGGGTGGGGAAGTCACCCCCTTTCAAGGGTAGTGAAGGAAAGGACGGGCTCACTCCTGCAGACGCGGGTCGGTCAGATCGCGGAGCCCGTCGCCCAGCAGATTGAATCCCAGAACGGTCAGCATGATCACGATACCGGGTGCGACCGCTGACCACGGGCTCAGGGCCAGAAAGCGCTGACCTTCGGCGATCATCTGACCCCAGCTCGGGGTTGGCGGCGGCGGGCCTAAACCCAGAAACGAGAGGGAGGCTTCGGTCAGTACGGCGTAGGCGAGGCGCAGGGTGACTTCCACAATGAGTGGCGCGGTGATATTGGGCAGGATGCCGAGCAGGACGACGCGGGTACTGCGCGCCCCGAGTGCCCTCGCGGCTTCGACGTAGAGCTCCTCTCGGACGCTGAAAACGGCGGCTCTGGCTACCCGGATAAACGGCCCGGTGTACACGATCCCGATAGCCAAGACGAGGTTGAGGATGCTGTTGCCGTAAAACGCGATGAGTGCGATGGCTAGGAGAATAGCCGGAAACGACAGCAGCACGTCGGTGACGCGCATCAGCACGTTGTCGAAGGTGCCGCGCAGATAGCCTGCCAGCAGACCTAGACCGCCCCCGACAAGTGTGGCGAAGAGGATCGAGGCCCCCGCGACGAAAAGAGAGGTTCGACCCCCGTAGAGGATGCGCGAAAGGTTGTCCCGTCCGTACTGATCGGTGCCTAGAAGGTGAGCAGGCGACGGCCCCTGGAGCCGGTCGAGAGCGCTTAGTGCGACAGGGTCGTAAGGTGCAAGGACGGGCGCGAAAACGGCCCCCAGAACGACGATAAGCACGAGGGACGCGCCCAGCAAGACAGCTGGATGTTTTCTCAGGCGTCGCCACCGCAGCGTTGTAAAGGTAGACGGTGCGCCTTCAGTCATAGCGGATCCTCGGATCAATAAGTGAATAGAGCAGGTCGGTGAGCAGATTGACGAGCACAAATGCCAGCGCGATAAAAAGCACCGCGCCCTGCACCACCGGGTAGTCGCGCAGGTTGATTCCCTCGAGCGCGAACCGACCGATCCCCGGCAGACTAAAGACCTGCTCGATGATGACGGTGCCGCCTAGGAGCGTACCGAACTGCAGCCCGACGACCGTCACGACCGGAATGAGCGCGTTACGCAGCACGTGCTTGAGCGTGACCGTGCCCTCGGACAAGCCTTTGGCCCGCGCCGTACGAACAAAGTCGCGTGACTTCATCTCCAGTACCGAACTCCGGACGATCCGCATGGTCGCGGCGGCGAGAATGACCCCCAGCGAGAACGCGGGCAGCGCCATGTGCCGAAGGTTCAGCAGGAGCGATTCCTGCAAAGGTACGTAGCCTGCAGGCGGTAGCCAGCGCAGCTGCAGCGAAAAGAGCAGGATCATCAGGATGCCAAGGAAAAATGAAGGAACGGAAAGGCCCAAGAGGGCAAAGGCCGAGAGGCTGTAGTCGAGTGCGCTGCCGCGCCGCCGAGCCGCCAGGATACCCGCCGGGAGCGCGATGAGAAGGGCCACGACGAGGCTAAGCAGGGTCAGCTCGAGCGTGACGGGTAGCCGGAGCAGCAGGTCCTGCACGACCGGCCTGCCCGTACGCAGCGAACTGCCGAGGTCGCCCTGCAAGGCTGACCCGAACCAGAGTATGAACTGCGTGTGGATCGGCAGATCAAGGCCGAAGAGTCGCCGCAACTCGTCCTGACGCGCTGCTGAGAGGTTGCCCTCGAGTCCGACGAGATTCGTGACCACGTCGCCAGGGATGGTTCGCATAAGAACAAATACAACGAGCGCGACGCCGAAGAGGGCGGGCAGGGCGAGCAGCGTTCGGCGCACGAGAAAAGTTAGCAAGGCGCAACGTCCTCCCTTGAGAGCATGATTTGGCGGCTCAGGTGGTGGGACCTGATGACCTATTGTGCCATGTTCCAGCCTCTCGAGCGGGGGGGGCAATGGGTGTGTGGCGTTAGTATGGCGCGCATAATTATGCGTGTGCGCGGGTTTTCTCTAAGGTAAGGGTACGGCCAAGCAATCCTCGGCGGGATTCTCTCGCTGCTCGAGCGACCGCCAGCCCTTTCAATCGTTAACGACGAGGGTGATGGGCGCCCCGTCGGTTCTGTGTACGCGCTCGGAGCGGAATTGGGGGTTAGATGACCTCGAGCCCGTTCATGTCCGGTAGCGCCGGATAGGGTGCGTGCGGCTCTCGCTGATACCAGAAGGCCGTCGAAGCGATATCGTCTTGCAAAGGCAGGTAGCGCATCTGCCCCTCCAACGGTTTGCGCCAGCCGAGCGCCTGAAGGGTGACGCGCAGATCTTGGCCAAAACGTATCGGGTCCATCACGTGCCAGCGGTACATACCGAAGCGCTGCTGACTGGCGTAGAGACCGTCGGGTTTGATGACCTGCGGCAAGCCGAGGTAGGCCGTCGAGTAGACGCCGTACTCGCCCTTGGGATGCTCGAAGTTCCAGGCTCCGCCGAAGTAG
>JBMDWS010000182.1:0-5413 GCA_048594695.1 Truepera sp.
TATATCGGCGGCCTCTCCCCCGCCATTGCCATCGAACAGAAGACCGTATCTAAAAACCCGCGCTCGACGGTCGCGACCGTGACCGAGGTGATGGACTACCTGCGCGTGCTCTACGCCAACATCGGCACACCCCACTGCCCCAACTGCGGGCGCGAGGTTCACGCCCAGAGCGCCGAGGGCATCGCCAAGGGGCTCGCCAGGCTCCCGGCGGGCACGCGGCTACAGCTTCTCGCGCCGGTCGTCCGGAACCGCAAGGGGACGCACGTCGAAGTGCTGGTGGACGCACGCTCGAGCGGCTTCGCCCGCGCCCGTGTGAACGGCGAAACTATCGACCTGAGCGAGAAGGTGGTGCTCGAGAAAAAGAACAAGCACACCATCGAGATCGTCGTGGACCGCCTCGTCCTACCGGAAAACGCGCTTGACGACAGCTCTTTTTTCTCGCGCCTGACCGATTCGGTGGAAACCACACTCAAGGCTGCCGACGGCCTCCTCATCGCCCTCTATAACGAGCAAGAACACCTCATGAGCGAGCACAACGCCTGCCCGCACTGCGATATCTCCTTCCCCGAACTCAGCACGCAGATGTTCTCGTTCAACTCGCCTTTGGGCATGTGCGAGAGCTGCCACGGGCTGGGCTCGAGCATGGACGTGGACCCCGCCCTGCTGGTGCTGGACGAAACCCTGAGCTTAAACGACGGCGCGCTCCGCTACTACGGCGAACTAAAGAAAAAAGAGGGCTGGACCGTTTCGACCGTCGAGAGTATCGCCCGGCACTACGGCTTCGACCTCGATACTCCGTGGAAAGACATACCCGAATCGGGGCGACACGCGCTTATCTACGGCTCCGGCGGCAAACCCATCGAGTTCATTCACCGCACCGCCAAGGGCTACACCCGCCGCACGCGCAGGCCGCACTACGGCATCGCCTACAACGTCCGCAAGAACTATCAGGAGACGCAGAACGAGGACGCGCGCGAGTGGTACGAGACCTTTATGCGCGAACTCCCCTGCGAGGCCTGCGGCGGGGCGCGGCTCAGCCCGGCGGCGCGGAGCGTAACGGTTGCCGATACTACGCTGCCTGCGCTGTCAAGCTTGAGCATCGGTGAGGCGCACGCCTGGGTCTCGGGCCTGACCGAACGGCTCGACGCGCATCAGAACGAAGTCGCCGAGGAGGTCATCAAGGAGATCCGTGAGCGGCTCGGTTTTATGCTCAACGTCGGGCTGCACTACCTGACGCTGTCGCGCCGGGCTGGGACGCTCTCGGGCGGCGAGGGGCAGCGCATCCGGCTAGCAAGTCAAATCGGTTCAGGGCTGATGGGCGTCCTCTATATTCTGGACGAACCGAGTATCGGCCTGCACGCCCGCGACAACGAGGCGCTGATTCAGACCCTCGAGCGCCTGCGCGACATGGGCAACACCGTGCTGGTCGTCGAACACGACGAGGAGACGATGGCGCGGGCCGACTACATCCTCGACCTGGGACCGGGTGCAGGCGTCAAGGGCGGCGAACTCGTCGCTGCTGGAACACCCAAACAGCTCGCCAAGAGTCGGCGCAGCCTGACGGGGCAGTACCTGAGTGGCGACCTTGTTATCGAGCCGCCGCACCCGGAGAGGCGGCGGGGCAAGGGCTGGCTCGAGCTGGCAGGCGCGAGCCTCAACAACCTCCGCTCGGTCAGCACGAAACTGCCGCTCGGCACGCTGACCTGCGTCACGGGTGTGTCGGGGTCGGGCAAGTCGAGCATGGTGACGGGCACGCTCTACCCGGCACTGGCGCGGCACCTGAACGGCGCGGCGGTCACGGCGGGACCGTACAAGAAGCTCGCAGGCCTCGACGACCTCGATAAGGTGATTCACATCACCCAGGACCCCATCGGACGCACGCCGAGGAGCAACCCCGCGACCTACGCGGGCGTCTTCGACGAGATCCGCGACGTGTTCTCGCTCCTGCCCGAAGCCAAAAAGCGCGGCTACGCTAAGGGCCGGTTCTCATTTAACGTCAAGGGAGGCCGCTGCGAGACCTGCGGCGGTCACGGGAGTATCCAGATCGAGATGCACTTTCTCGCCGACGTGTGGGTGACTTGCAAGGATTGTGGCGGCAAACGCTACAACCGCGAAACGTTGCAGGTCAAATACAAGGGCAAGACCATCGCCGATGTGCTCGACATGGACGTGCAGGAAGCCCTGACATTCTTCGAGGCGCACCCGAAGATCAGCCGCGTGCTGCAAACGCTCTTTGACGTGGGGCTCGAGTACATCAAGCTCGGGCAGTCCGCGCTGACGTTTTCGGGCGGCGAGGCGCAGCGCATCAAGCTCGCCAAGGAACTTTCCAAAAAAGCCACCGGCAAGACCGTCTATATTCTCGACGAACCCACCACTGGGCTGCACTTTGCCGACATCCAGAAGCTGCTCGAGGTCCTGCACCGCCTTGTCGACAGCGGCAACACCGTCATCGTCATCGAGCACAACATGGACGTTATAAAGACCGCCGACTACCTCATCGATATGGGGCCGGAAGGGGGCGACGGGGGCGGCCTGGTGATCGCGCAGGGAACGCCGGAGGACGTGGCGGCGGTTGCGGAAAGCCATACGGGGCAGTTTTTGCGGAAGCTGGTGAGGGCGGTGGCAGCGGAGGTTGCAGCATGATTCATAGAGCTACAGCTCGCTAACTTTCCCCACCTCAAACACGCACACGTTGTTGCTGTTGAACTCGTTGCCTTAACGTTTGATAAATCTCTACTGTCTCGTTATCGTGTTCAAGCGAGGCTACCAAGGCATATTTCTGATTTGTCGAATCGTCGGCGTCAAAACGATGGTTGCAACCAACCAAAATGTGCCAAAGGGCTCTATTGTCTGAGCCAATACGGTAGTCAAACTTATCAGAACGTACGCCCTCAAACACAGCAGACTGAACTGTAGATTGCTGCAATACTGTATACGGGGGTCTAGCAGCAACTCGATTGCCTTTCAATCTTTCGACTGGTACTCCTATGCTTTGTACACCAGCAATATTTTCAAGAAGCCTTCGTGATGTAATGCCCCGGTAGATTTGGAAGAAGAGATTTCTTCCCATGTACTCAAGGCGCGTCCCTCGCACTGGAGGGTTATATGACAGCGTCACCCTAAGCCGCCGCCTACCATTTGTAGTTATAAAGCCATCGGGCAGCTCGAGGGCATATAGCTGAAAGCTATTGTCCCGAATCTCATCTTCTGCGTACAAAACGGTTCGATTATCTGCTGAAAACAAGGCCCTGTCGGCGTCAGGTTTTCCAAAGCCAACGACTTGCAGAAGCCTTGCCTCGGTGTCAGATTGCGAACGACCCTCACCAATCCAATAAACCGTTTCTTCAGGAATTCGTGCACTATGCACAACCATTGCTCGAATAAGGTTAGCGCTAGGCCTTCTTCCGTCTAACAAACTTCTGAGCTTCTCTTCAACTAATGCACTGACGTGGGTTACTTGCGGTGCGGCTTCACTAGTACCACACGCCATGTTTAGCAATCGTCCACTCTGCTGAAAATTATGCATTAGCGAAGGCTCTGCAAGACTTATGTCGTTAGCAATCCACCTCCCCATATTGCTCAAACCGTAATTGCCACCATATGCAACAAGGTCAGGCTTAACTACGCTCTGTACACCTCTTCCCTTACCATCCATGCTTGTACGCGTGAAGGGTGAAGGAGTATTTGTACGTGACGCCGCCAAAATGCGTCGGGTTGCGTTTCCCGAAGCCACGTCCGTTCTAGCAATGGCTCCAACTGTCAATGCATTAACAGCAGAAGCTGGGTCGATTATGGCGTGCTCTCCCGAGAAGAGCTGTTCTCTCACAGCCCCTTGAAAGTTATCAGCAGTAGTTGAATCGTCAGGAATATTAGGCGTACTCACATTTCCCGCCGAAACGACAATCACGATATCTAAGCGTCTAGCCAATTCATCAAGTAACAAAGCCATAGGTAACTGGCGGCGACCTCCATAAGGCCGGGCAGCGTCACCGAAAGAAAGATTAAAAATCCGGCAATCGTATTCTCGAACGAAGTACTCTATAGCTTCCCTTATTTGCGTTTCGGCCCGCTTTGCATCTGCAAACTCCGCACCGCCCAATCCATCACTCTTCATAACCTTGCCGCTGAGCAGCCTTACTTTCGGCTGCCACTGGTTGCTCTCGAGGCACTGACGGATGTCACCGTATGCGACTATTCCACTGATTCGTGTGCCATGCCCCGTTAAATCGACAGGCGTGTTTTCACCCGAATCAAAATCTCGTTCATCTATAACTAGACCCGAAAGCAGGGGGTGTCCAGCTACTAGTCCCGAATCAATCACACATGCAATAGGCGCATCTTCCGGTAAATCGCCAATGGTTTCGGGAACGCTGATATCGTCAAATATGGAGAACTCAAAGCTTGGGAGGCGTGGCGGCAAATCGACACGTACGACGTTGTCGTACGCGAGAAGAGCCTCTAAAGTAGCACGACCACCGCGAACGCGAGCGAGTAAAAGCGTGTTTGCGACTGTGGTAGGCGGATCGGTTACTTGTCCATCGCTATTTTCAACTACTTCTCGAAACTGATCAATTATGTCTCTTAATGGAATACCTCGACCAGGATGCCAAAGATCAACATCAAAATAAAATTCGTTCCTTCCCTCGGGTAAATCCTCTTCTTGCAACCGCCCTCCTCTCCTGTCCTCAGAAGATAGGCGAGAGACATCATCCAAGGCATCAAACAAGTCTCGACGTTGGTTTAAAGTGAGGACTCCTCTTTCGGCACTACCACTTTGATAAAGCTCAAGTTCATTTTGAAATCGGGTCACTGCATTTGCATTAGGGAATTGCACAAGAAGCCGCACCTGTTTGCTCGACGAAACTTTTTCTGGACTCTGAGAGCGAACCTCCAAACCTTGTCTTATGTGTACATCTCTATCTTCTATAAACTCTTCAGCACTTTCCCTGCTACTGAAGTGAAGAGCTAGCGCTTTGAGCTCCACCGACCCATTTGAAGCCCTTAGCCGTTCCCTATCTATCAGACCTTCAATTTTTACTTGGCGAAACACCTCTAAATCTTCAGGTTCTTCAAATCTCACTAGAACTTTATAATATGGCTCAACAATACTTTCTTCATTTTCACCCTCTTCAACGATCTGAACTCCGAACCGAGCCTCAAGCGTCTCGCGCCGATTTACATTCAGAAAGGTAAAACTGAGAACTAAAAGGTTATTAGGGTCAATACCAAGTTGCTCACGCTTTTGTTGCCCCTCTTGAAGCGCTCCCTCTGCCAAGCGCTTCAATGTTTGTCCATGCTGGCGAGGGTCTTCAACTAATGGTGGACGGGGTGCGTTTGGGAATGGCCGCGTTGGACGGGGTGCTATGGCCTCAAGTCTTGTCCACCTAATGTGATCCAAGTCGTTGGGCACCTG
>JBMDWS010000183.1:0-3280 GCA_048594695.1 Truepera sp.
ACCGTCAGGGTATCGACGAGCATGAAGTGCTGATGCACCATGCCGATTCCGAACATAAGCGCGTCGGTCGGTGAAGCGATCTGGACGGGTGTGCCGTCGATCAGGATTTCGCCCTCGTCGGGCATATAGAGCCCGTAGAGCTGCCGCATAAGAGTGCTTTTGCCCGCACCGTTCTCGCCGAGCAGCGCGTGGACCTCGCCGCTCCGCACGTCGAAGTCGACGCCGCCATTAGCGATGACACCCGGAAAGCGCTTGACGATCCCGCGCAGCTCGAGGCTCTCGATGCGGCGGTGCCCGGAGGGTAAGAGGGTCGCGGCTTCCAAGGCTACTCGCCCAGTGGCACGATACTGCCACTCTCGATACCGGCCTGCGCCTCGTCTGCGGCGGCGCGCGCTTCTGCGGGCAGCTCGTAGGCGTCGTTATAGGCCATGACTAAGCCACCGTTCTCGAGGGTTGCGGTAAAGGCTTCGCCGCCCAGGGTTCCCGCCTTGATGTTCTCGACGATCGTTTTGAGGATGCCGGTCCAATCATAGACCTGACTGGTGACGACGGTATCCGGGGCCAGCTCAGTCTGATCGGCTTGTGTGCCGAACCAGGGGACCCCCGCGCTCTGCGCCACGCTGATCGGTCCGACCACCATCTGCGATGTGCCGGTTAGCGCGTCGGCCCCGGCCATGAGCTGCGTGTTGGCGGCCTCGGTCGCGAGCGCCACGTCGCTAAACGAGCCCGTGTAGGAGATATTCACCCGGGCATCGGGTTTAGTCGACTTGACGCCTGCTGCAAAGCCGTCGATATAGAGCTTGGCGTCCCCCGCCTCGACCGGACCCACAACACCGATCACGTCGCTTTCGCTCAGGCTCGCTGCCAGAACGCCGTTGATGTAGCCGCCCTGATCGGCAGCCGGGTCGTAAGCGTAGACGTTATCGAGGCCGAAAGTATCGGTTGCCGTACCCCAGGCGAAGCTGACCTCGGGGAAGTCCGGGGCGATTTCTGCCAGGGCCGTGCCGTACTGCGTGCCGTGGGCGATGACGAGGTTGTAGCCCTGCGAGGCCCAGTCGCGAATGGCCGCTGCCGCGTCGTCGACGACGAAAGTCCCGTCGGCGTATTCGAAGGTGATAAGCCCCTCGTCCTGCAGGGTCGTCAACGTGTCGTACATGCTCTGGCTAAAGGCGAGGTCGTTGATCGCACTAGGCATCACCACGGCGACGCGGAGCGCGTCTTGAGCGAAGGCGAAGCTGCCGATACCGACCGTGAGGGTAAGAAGCGTAACGGCACGAGCGAGAGTGCTTGCGGGTTTAAACATGCTTAATCCTCCGAGAAAAGAGCCGTTGGGAGTGGGGCGGCTCGAGTTCAAAAACTTTGCTAGCTGCCGCGCTGAAAGGGTTTATCGAGGGCAGCCGGAGCTCGCACGCGCTGCGCGGTAAAGATCAGCACAAGAATCGTCAGGACGTAGGGCATCATCACGGCGATGTCCGAAGGAATCGGCAGCCCGAGAACCTGCGCCCAGACCTGAAGCGCGTTGACGAACGAGAAGATGAGCGAGCCAGCCAGCACCCTGAAGGGTCGCCAGCCGCCAAAGTAGACGAGCGCCACGGCGATAAAACCGAGCCCATTGGTAAGGTTCTGCTGAAAAACGTTTAACAGAGAAATGGAAAGTGACGCGCCTGCTGCGCCTGAGAGAATCCCTCCAACGATGAGCGCCCTGTAGCGCGTGCGGACCACGCTGACGCCTAGCGTATCCGCCGCCGCTGGATTTTCCCCGACCGCCCGGATGTTCAGACCGAACGTCGTCTTGTTGAGCACAAACCAGGCCAGCGGAACCAGCAGATAAGCGCCATAAACCAGCACGCTATGTTCGAAAAAAATAGGGCCGACAATCGGTATATCGCTAAGTAGTGGAATCGGCACCTCCTGAAAGCCGCGCACGCTGCGGGCTGTGCCGACGAACTTTTGAAAGAGCAAGTCACTGAGACCCAGCCCGAAGAGGTAGATGCCGATGCCGCTGATCCCCTGCGTGGCTTGCAGCGTCACATTGACCAGCCCCAGCACGAGACCCATGACTGCACCGACAGCGAGTGCGGCAAGGAGACCCAGCCAGGGAGAGGCTCCGCTTAGCACGGAAACGTAGGCTGCAAACGCGCTGAGGAGCATGACCCCGTCGACGCCTAAGTTGAGCACGCCGCTGCGCTGACCGAAAGTTTCGCCGATCGCTGCGTAGAGGTAAGGGGTCGCCAGACGGATCGCCGAGGCCAGGATGCCGGTCAGGACGGAGATACTTAGAAGATCGCCAAGCATCTTAAGCCTGCGCCTCGACAGTCGGTTTGGGCGCGGTATGGGCCACGGTTTTCACAGCGCGCCGACGCAAACGCCGCTGGCGCAAGATCGCGCTACTGACGACGAAGATGACGATCAGACCGTTAAGCGTTGTGATGAGCGCCGCTGGAACCTGCACTGCGCGCTGCATGCTGTTGGCACCGACCAGCAGCGCACCGAAAAAGAACGAGGCAGGGATCGTGCCGAGCGGGTGTAGGTAACCGAAAAGCGCCGCAACAATGCCGTTAAAGCCCGCCGAACCCGTGAACCCGGCAGCTGTTCCGTCGCTCACCATGCGGTGATTGACCCCGTAGACCTGAATTGCGCCTGCGAGGCCGCAGAGTGCGCCACTCAGCAGGAGCGACCAGATGATAGTTCTAGCGGTGCTGATCCCTGCGTAGCGCGAGGCGAAAATATTGAGTCCGACTGCCCGCACGCGAAACCCGAACGAGGTGCGCCAGAGCAAGATGTAGACCAGAACCGCGAGTCCCACGGCGATAAGCGACCCGAGGTGAAGCTGAGTCGGGACGAGCCGGGGCAGGTCGAAATCCTGGGGCAAGCGCACGGTCTGGGGGATCGAGGCGGCGCTCATTTGATCGGGGTCTATCATCGGCCCACGGAGTAGAAAGTTCATGAGCTGCACGGCGATCACGTTCATCATGACAGTACTCAGGATCTCGTTGACGTTGAAGCGTGCCTTGAGCCAGCCTGCGAGGCCACCCCATAGCGCCCCGCCGAGTGCGCCCGCGATGAGCGCCAGCGGCACAACGATAAACCCGGGCGCTGTCGGCAGCGCTAGGCCCAGAGCGGTCGCAGAGAGCGCCCCCAGGATCATCTGCCCTTCCCCACCGATATTGACGACGTTGGCGCGAAAGGCGATGCAGATACCGAGTCCTACGAGCAGCAGGGGTGTCGCACGCACCGCTGTGTCGGCTAGGGCGTTTTGTGAGCCAAACGCCCCGCGAAA
>JBMDWS010000184.1:0-3385 GCA_048594695.1 Truepera sp.
CTGAAAGACGAACCCGATGCCGCGCGCTTCAGGCTCGAGCCACCGCTCTCCGGCAACCTCACGCCCATGCAGGAAGATGCGTCCCGTATCCGGCCTCTCAAAACCCGCGAGTAACCGCAGCAGGGTCGTCTTGCCACACCCCGACGGCCCGAGAACAGCCAGAAGCTGTCCCGAGTCCACGCTCAGCGTGCAGCCCCGCAAAGCGGCGAGACCCGTTCCGGGGTAAGACTTACCGAGATCTGAAAAATGCAGGGCGTGGGTGGGTGTCGCGGTTTCCATCTGTAGGGGGAAGTATACCGGGTCGAACTTGAGATGTAGGCTACAAGTAACCTGAGTAAAGTCTGCTAAGGTGTGACCATGAAATTCAGTCGACTCTTCAAACTCGGCAAGCAGGGTTACAACATGTACCGTTCTTATAAGGGCAAGGGGCAAAGCCACGGCTCTTATAAGGGCTACGACTCCAAGTCGACCTATGGGGGCGGTAGCACGCTGGGGCGCCTCGTACGCAGATTTCTCAAATAGCTAAAGCCGAACCTGGTGAAGAAAGGGCTCGGGCTGCACGGCTCGAGCCCTTTCCCTTTGGTGCACGGTCCTCAGGGGGCGGGTTGCCGCGTAGCCTTCATGGGCGCGACCTCGCCACCACCCTTGAGAGAACCCGTCATCTCATCACCTGCAACGGTCGCCTCTATCGTGGCGTCCTCGCCTCCAGTGGTAAGCACGAGGGCCAGATTTGTTCCATCGAAGGTACCGCTTGTCGGAAAAGCCAACCCCTCGGCTGTTACCGTTCCGGTAACGTTCGTACCTGTTTGTTCGAGCTTGAGGATGAGCGAATAGGTAACTCCCCTATACGTATAGCTCCCGTTCCATGTTCCTGTAACATTCTGTGGTGCCGGATTGACCACGACACTCACCGTGTCCGACGCTGTCTGTGATCCCGACTTGACCGTCAGCTTCAGCGTGTAGGTCCCTTTCCCGGCAAACGTCACCGTCGTGTCTTCACTCGCCGTGGAGCCGAAGGAGACCATCCCAGCGTTGTCGCCCTGCGCCGTCCACGCATACGTCGTGCCCCCTGAGGCGTTCTGGGTCGAGGCGCTGACATTCACCGTAGCCGTCCCGTCCATCCCGAGCGTGACCGGATTGATCCCGGCAATACTCACGGAAAGGCTCGGGGTAGGTGTGGGATCAGGATCGGGCGTTGGGTTGGGCTCAGGCGTCGGCGCAGGTGTCTGATCGGCTGGGTAAACCGTGATCGCCGCAACAGCCTGCACGCCGCTCGAGCCGAGATAGGCCGTGAGGTTCCCGCTCTGCACGCTGCTTATGCTGGCCGGAGGCGTAAAGCTCGTTGCCGGGCCTGTTGTAGGAGAGACCGTTCCTGGTCCGGAGTAAACCCAGGTGATGGTCTCACTGCTGTTTTGCACCACTGCGCTAAAAGTCGCAGGGGCGTCGCCCGCATTGAGACTTAGCGTGGTCGGACTGATACTTAGTGTGGGGGTGGTCGGCGTGGAAGGGGTCGTGGGCGAAGGGCTGGTTCCACAAGCCGTGAGCAGGGCCAAAGGCAACAACGTAGCAAGGACAAGGCGTCGCGCGGGCATAAGGTGTTTCTCCTCTCGAGTGGCCCGTGAGTTATTCACGCGGCTTGCGCGTAGCCTAGAAGAAGCCCGGTTATATCCCAGTTATATTTTGGTTTGGCGCGTAACCTTGCCCAGTCAACCGCAATGATCTTAGTCTCCATAACTTCGCGTTTGTATGCCCAAGGCAGCGGCTACACTGAGACCATGAATCTTCTCATTCTTGGGGGTACTCGTTTTATCGGCAGGCACCTCACCGAAGCGGCGCTGGGGGCAGGGCACACAGTCACCCTCTTCAACCGTAACCGCAGCGCGACCGACGCTTTCCCGAACCTCGAGACCCTCGTCGGGGACCGCAACAGCGACGTGAGCGCCCTGCGGGGGCGAACCTGGGACGCTGTCATCGATACCAGCGCCTACACGCCCACAGCAGCACGCCTGACCGCAGAGGCGTTGCAGGATTCAGTGCCGCACTACACCTTCATCTCGACAGTATCGGTCTATGGGGACTTTGCCCGTCAGGGCGTAGGCGAAACCTATCCCACCGGGACCCTGTCCGACGAGGCCGTACAAGAGGCCGAAGCGAGTGGCTCTATTTCCGCCGATGCGTACGGCCCACTCAAGGCCCGCTGCGAGCAGGTCGTCACGGAACACTTTCCCGACCGCGCCCTTATCGTGCGCCCCGGCCTCGTCGTTGGACCCCACGACTACACCGACCGCCTGACCTGCTTTGTCCGGCGGATCGGTAGAGCGGGTCGGGACGCGCCGCGAGTGGTGCTGGCACCCGGCGCACCGACCAGCCGCGTGCAGTTTATCGACGCCCGCGATTTGGCACACTGGCTCGTCGAGGCAACCGAACGGCGGCTGACAGGCACATTCAACGCAACCGGACCCGCAGAACCCTTGAGCATGGGCGTGCTTTTCGAGACTATCCGAACCACCCTCAACCCCCAGGCGGAACTCGTCTGGGTCGAGGACGACGTTTTGCTCGAGCAGGGCCTCCAGGCGGGCGAACTCATGCCCTGGCACCCGGCTAAGGCGATGCCCGGCTGGGAAGGCTTTTACACCATCGATGCGAGCCGGGCGGTCCAGCAGGGCCTCACCTTCAGGCCGCTCACCGAGACCCTACGGGACATTTTTGCGTGGGACGAGACGAGGAAGGACGAGCCGCTAAGGGGCGGCCTGAGCCCCGAACGCGAGGCGGCGCTGCTCGAGGCGCGTCTACGCTGAGGGTTTCGCTACCCCTCGTCCATCACTTCTGCCATCGCCTCAGCTAGCAGCACCTCGGTCCCGGCCAGACCCACCGACAGGAACAGGGTGATAGCTTCCGGGGCACGGGGCGGTAGCGACTCGAGACACGCCCCTAGCGACCACACCCGCTCACCCACGAAGATGTGCCCACCTGCATACGCCTGCAGCTGCGCCACGCTATCGGTCGCGATGAGGGCGGCGGAGGGGGCCAGCTCGAGCGGACACTCATGACGGTCCCGCTCCTTGGGGACAAGTGTGCAGACGTGCGTTCCGGGCGTCACCCAGGCCGCTTCGATGACGGGCACGGGGCTGTTCGTCGCCAGCGTCAGCAGGTCGGAACGGGCGCAGACCTCACGGGCGCTCTCGCTGGCTTCAGCAAGAAGCCCCTGGTCGCGCAGCACACGGGCCAACCGCTCGCGGTTCCGGACGTTCGGGCTGTAGACGAGCACCTGTGTAAGCGGCCTGACCGCTGCGAGGGTCAGCGCGTGGGCCTCGGCCTGCACGCCACTCCCGATGAGCCCGAGCCGCGAAGCGTCGGGGCGGGCGAGCACCTCGGTCGCCAGCAC
>JBMDWS010000185.1:0-4571 GCA_048594695.1 Truepera sp.
CAGTGACGAGGCGCGTTGGGTGCGGGTGCGTCTCGCCGCCGAAACCGAGGGTCTGCCGCCGATCGAGGTCTATCAGCTCGGGGAGGACTATTTCGTCCTCGACGGGCACCACCGGGTATCGGTTTCCAAACGGCTCGGAGCAACCTCCATCGAAGCCTACGTGACGACGGTTTTGCCTATTCAGAACGAGCAGACACCCTGCGCTTGCTAGAGGCCGATTCCCCTCGAGCACGAAGCTGCAGCCGATCGGGTTGTGGACCGAGGATAACCGAGAGGCGACGGCTGCAGAGGTCGGCAAACACTTCTGTGGAGATTTCGAACACGACGCTGGCGAAGTTTCAAGATCGTACCGATTAAGGACGGACTGAGGGGCTCGGGGACGACTTTCTGGACGTCATAGTCTGCCGGAGCAGAGTCGATGAGGTGCGTGGCGAAGGTGTGAAAAAGCGCCCATGACGAGAACCAGGAGAAACGTGTCCACTCGATAAAGGGCTAGTGACAACAAAAGAAGTGCGCGCCGCGCCCTAAAACGCACGGAGCATACGTCGTCCCCCGACCGTTCGCTGAGCCGGGGCGCTTCGTTTGGACTGAAAAGGTCAGGCGAACGTCGGAACGTAGCGACGTGCGTTCCGAAGATCGTACCTTATTGCCCGCACGTCTTTTCAAGTCTGGAACCAGGCGATCCAGACTTGAGGCCGTTTTCGCAAATTTGCGTTAGCTGTCACAAACTTTTCGAACGCTGAGCCACTTCTGAATGCTCTGGTATCACTAGAGCCTAAAATACCGCCTCTGTGACCACGATACATTGACACTATCCTAAAATCCTGGTTAGCTTACCCATGAGCGGCGCACTTTACAGCCTTTTTGGCAGCTCTGCTATGATGGCGTATTCACGGTTTGAGGCTCAGGACCTTACCTGAGCCGCGTTTCTATTTAAGAGTCGCGAAGGAGCCTGACGATGCGCGTGCCCCGGGGTTGTTCGTTTTTCCTTTTGTTAGGTGAGGCCAGCTCTTCAGGTGAGGTGGGCGCGTGACGGAATTGAGCCTCGAGACTCTGCAGACCCGCTTCAGCGAGCTTAAACCGCCCATGAGTACCCGTGAGGCCCGGGTCGAGGCCAACCGCTGCCTCTACTGCTTCGACGCGCCCTGCATTCAGGCCTGCCCGACGCATATCGATATTCCGACGTTTATCCGCAAGATTTCGACCGATAACGTTACGGGCGCCGGGGTGACGATCCTCGAGGCCAACCTCATGGCAGCGACTTGCGCCCGCGTGTGCCCGGTCGAAGAGCTGTGTGAGGGTGCGTGCGTGCTCGGCGGCGACCATAAACCCATCGAAATCGGGCGCTTGCAGCGCTTTGCTATGGACCACATCTACAGCGAGCAAAAAGTGCCCTTTACGCCTGACGCGCCCAACGGCAAGCGCGTCGCGGTCGTGGGCGCGGGGCCTGCTGGCCTCAGCTGCGCGGGCGAACTCGCGCGGCGCGGCTACGCGGTCACGGTCCTTGAAAAAAACGCGCTCCCCGGCGGTCTCTCGACCTATGGCATCGTGGTCATGCGCGAACCGATTCGGGGGGAGCTCGAGGAGGTCGCCCTTATCGAAGCGCTCGGGGTGGAAATTCGTACGGGCGTCGAGGTGGGCCGGGACGTGACGGCGGACGCGTTGCTTGCAGACTTCGACGCGGTATTTCTTAGCGTTGGGATGGGCGCGGTGCCGCACCTAGGCATTCCCGGTGAGGATTTGGGTGGTGTGACCGAGGCCCTGTCTTTTATCGCTGAAACCAAACTCGCGGAAAAAGAGGGGTTGGAGAAGCTCCTCGACTTGCCCATCGGCAAGCACGTGACGGTGATCGGGGCGGGCAACACTGCTATCGACGCCGCGACCATCGCCAAGCGCCTTGGGGCGGAGCGCGTGACGATGGTCTACCGGCGCGGGGAAGACCAGATGACCGCCTACGACTTCGAGTACAGCTTTATCAAGAACGAGGGCGTGGAGTTTCGCTTTTTCAGCCAGCCGATTCGGGTGCTCGGTGAAGGTGGAAGGGTGACAGGGCTCGAGTGCCTGCGCGTCGAACTCGGCGAGCCGGGTCCGGACGGGCGGGCGCTGCCGGAGCCTGTCTTGGGCAGCGAGTTCGTCATCCCCTGTGATCAGGTCATCAAGGCTATCGGGCAGGAGCGCTTTATTGACCTCTACGCGCACTTCGGGCTCGAGCAGGAGCGGGGGTACGTCGCGGTGGACGACGGCCTGCGCACGAATCAGCCCAAGGTGTTCGCGGGTGGCGACTGCGTGCGGGCAACGGGCGAGGCCATGACGGTGACGGCGACGCAGGACGGCAAGATTGCTGCGGCGAGTATTCACGCGTGGCTCGGGGCTGAATAGGACTACACTGGTCTATGGACACGCTAGACAAACCGAACTGTAGCGAAAAGATTCTGCTGGAGGCTCACTGTGGCTGACCTCTCGATCGACTTTTGCGGCGTCAAAAGCCCGAACCCGTTCTGGCTGGCCTCGGCGCCCCCCTCCAACACGGCCTATCAGGTCAACAAGGCATTCGAGTACGGCTGGGGCGGGGCGGTCTGGAAGACCATCGGGACACCGGTCCTCAACATTTCCTCGCGTTACGGAGGCCTCGAGCTGGGCGGGCAGAAACTCCTGGCGATCAACAATATCGAGCTGATTTCGGACAGGCCGCTCGAGGTGAACCTGCGCGAAATCGCGGAGGTCAAGCGGCTCTGGCCCGACCGGGCGGTCATCGTTTCGGCCATGTTCGAGTCCGACCCGCAGGTCTGGGCCGACGCGGTGCGGCGTATCGAGGATACCGGCGCGGACGCCATCGAACTCAACTACGGTTGCCCGCATGGCATGAGTGAGCGTGGCATGGGCTCGGCGGTCGGGCAGGTACCCGAATACTGCGCCATGATTACCGAGTGGGTCACCTCGGTCGCGAGCATCCCCGTGATTGTCAAACTGACGCCGAACATTAGCGACATCAAAAAGCCCGCGCAGGCCGCGATCGAGGGCAAGGCCAACGCGCTCAGCCTCATCAACACCATCAACTCGGTCATCGGTGTGGACCTCGAGTCCTTTCAGCTCAAACCCAACGTTGGCGGCAAGGGCGGGCACGGCGGTTACGCGGGTCCGGCAGTCAAACCGATCGCCCTCAGCATGCTTTCTGAAACCATGCAGCTACCCGAAACCCGCGACTTTCGGATTCCGATCTCAGGGATGGGCGGCATTCAGACCTGGCGCGACGCCGCCGAATTCCTGCTCCTCGGGGCCAGCTCTTTACAGGTTTGTACGGCAGTCATGCACTACGGGTTCCGCATCATCGAGGAACTGACCGACGGGCTCTCGAACTGGCTCGACAGCAAGGGCGCGTCGAGCGTGCGCGAGGTGATCGGCGCTGCGGCCCCGCGCTACTCGGCTTTCAATGACTTCGACCTGTCATATAAGGTCGTGGCGCGGATCGACGAAACGACCTGCATCAACTGCAACCTCTGCTACGTCGCCTGCGACGAAGGGGCGCATCAGTGCATCGACCTGACGGTGGACGGCGCAAAGATCGACCCGGCGCACTACACGGGCTCGGTCAAGCCCCGGCCCAAGGTACGCGAGGAGGACTGCGTGGGCTGTAACCTCTGCTCGCTGGTCTGCCCGGTCGACGGCTGTATCACGATGCTCGAGGCCCCCTCGGGGCGCGACGCGGTGACCTGGGGCGAGATCACGGCGCAGCAGCCCGAAGTGACCCTCAAGTGGGACGAGATGAAGCGCTACCGCGAGGAAAAAGGCATCGACATTCACTAGTTGGGGCAGGAGTCAAACGTGGCACTACTCATCAAAAACGGCGATATCGTCACGGCGGAAGGACGCCGGACGGCGGATATCCTCGTCGAAGGCGAAACGATCAGCGCGATTGGCGAGAATCTGACGGCGCCAGATGGCGCAGAGGTCATCGATGCGGCGGGCAAGTACGTGTTTCCGGGCTTTATCGACCCGCACGTGCACATCTATCTGCCGTTCATGGGCACCTTCAGCAAAGATACCCACGAAACCGGCTCGAAGGCAGCTCTTATCGGCGGGACCACCACCTTTATCGAGATGTGCTGCCCGGCGGGCAGTGAGGACGCGCTCGAGGGCTACCAACACTGGAAGTCCCTGGCGGACGGGAACGCCGCCTGCGACTACGCCTTTCACATGGGCGTGACCCGCTTCGACGAAGAGACCGAAGCCGAACTGAGAGAGATCGTCGCGGACGGAACGACCTCGTTTAAGGTGTTTTTAGCCTACAAGGGAGCCTTCGGCATCGATGACGAGGCGCTCTACAAGACCCTCTCACTGGCCAAAGAACTCGGCGTCATCGTCACGGCGCACACGGAAAACGCCGAGCTTGTCGCGCAGATGCAGGCGAAGCTGCTTGGGGAGGGCAAAACAGGCCCCGAGTGGCACGAGCCGAGCCGCCCGGAAGCCGTCGAGGCGGACGGTGTGCATCACTTCGCTACCTTTTTGGGGGCGACCGGAGCCAAAGGGTACGTCGTTCACCTGTCATGTGAACCCGCCCTTCAGGCAGCGTT
>JBMDWS010000186.1:0-2250 GCA_048594695.1 Truepera sp.
CGAGATGCCCGAGCCGAGGCCGATGGTCTCGAGCGCCGCCGTGAGGCGCGTCATGACGGTGTCGGTGTCGAGGAGGGTGAGCTGCTGCTCGAACGCCGCGACGCGGCTCTCGAGCGCGTCCGTGCTGCTCTCCTGCACGGCACCCCGGAGTTTGGCGAGGGCCGCTGCCGAACCACTCGTATGGAGCAGGTGCTCGAGCACGTCCGTGTCGGGCAGGAGCTGAGCGACGCCCGGCTTGTCGGTCACGAAGCGCGTGAGTTTGGGGAGGTTCTTGGCCCCGTCGTTCTCCCAGTGCCGCAAGATGGCGTCGCGTTCGGACAGGTAGGCGTCCAGGCCCGCTGTTGCCACGCCCTCGGCGCGCAGGCGGGCGAGCAACCCCTCGGTCAGCGAGAGCGCCTCGCGCAGGATGCCGTCGCCGGTGTTAGCAATGGCGGCCTTGCGGGCGTGCACGATGGCGTCCTTGTTGGCGGAGTCTTGCTGGGTGTGCGTGATCGACTCGACCTCGCGAATGACCCGTTCGATCCCGAGAACGCCGAGCTGCAGGTCGGCGACCTTGGCGGCGATCTCCTCGCTCAGCTCTTCCTCGGTAATCTCCTTGAGGGTTTCGGTGGCCTGCCTGAGCCGGGTGATGCTCGAGACGAGCGACAGCGAGAGCGTGCGCAGGTAGGCCTCGCTGGTCAGGCTGCCCTGCGGCAGGTGGTCTAAAATCTCGATGCCGTACTCCTGAGCGAGGCTCTGCAGACGCCCGACGAGGGCCCGGCGCTGGGGCTGGCTCTGCTCGCTCAGGTCGAAGGCCGAGATGTCGAGTTCGTCGATTTCGGAAATGCTGGTCAGCAGATCGACGGTCAGGTCGGTGCCCTGGAGTTGCCCGAGGCGGTCGGTCAGACTCTCGTTGCTGCTTGCCGGAATCTCGACGCGCTCAACCAAAAAGGTGCCGAAGTCGCGGGCGGGAACGCTCAGCATGGCGTCCTTGATGACGCTCTCGAAGACCTCGCTGAGTTGTTTGAGAAAGGTCGTAAAGCCGCCCTGCTCGAGCAGCCGGTAGGTGTTGGTGACGCGCAGGATGAGCGCCCCCCGGTAACTCAGGCTGATATTGTCACGAGCGTTGCCCTCGACGCGCTCCATGGTCACGACGACGGGTTTGGTACTGACGACCGCGTAGGGCTGGATGCGCGGGTCGAAAATAAAGGCCCGCTCGCCGGGTTTGAGGGTGCGCGTGATCTTCTGGAAGCGTGTGAAGTGAATTTCTGCGCCCGGCTGACCGACGTAGCGACCATTTTTGGCAAAACTCACGACTAGATAGGCGAGGTAAATCACGACTGCCGCGAGGTACTGGGGCAGACTGATGACCTGCGCGCGCAGCGCCGGGCTCAGGAACTCGAGGTCGGGCAAAAACGCCAGCGGTTGCCGAAAGACGATGAGGCTCAGAACCAGCGCGAGGCCTGTGAGCCTCAGAAAGATTGGCAGGAACCCGAGCGCGGTGCGTTTGAAGTAGCTGATTACGACCGTCTGTCCCTCGCCGTCTTGTTTGCCGATGCGGCGAAGCGACTCGCTCATGGGCGCGCTGATCTCGGTAATGCCCGACTTCATGCCTAATACCGTCCGAGTAAGGGGTTGGAGTCCGGCGGCGGTTGCCTGTCTGAACGCGCTGTAGAGGCCATTACCGACAAGGTAGCAGGTCTGGGCCGGGGCGTCGTCAGATTACTAGCAAGGGGCAATCTTATGGGCCTGCGAGAGTTCTTAAACGCTCGAGCTCAAAGGGCTTCGCCTCGCGGGGTGAACCGGTACCCCACGCCCCAGACGGTGTGAAAGTAGATGGGCACAGCCGGGTCTGGTTCAAACAGGCGGCGTAGACGCAGGATGAAGTTATCCACCGTGCGGGAGCTAGGAAAGGCGTCATCGCCCCAGACGGTATCCAGAATATCGTCGCGACTGACGACCTCGTCTGGGCGCTGGCCCAGCAGTTTCAGGATCTTGAGTTCACGCTCTCCCAAGGGTTCCTGTTGACCCCCTGCGAGAGTGGCGGTCCAGGCACGAAAGTCCACCACATGACCGCCGAAACGCAAGGTGTCCGTCGGGGTAGGGGCAGGGCTTCCCCAGCCTCCGCGCCGCAACAGGTTCTCCACGCGCAGCAGAAATTCGGGCAGGTGAAAGGGTTTGGGTAGATAGTCGTCGCCCCCGGCACGGAGTCCCTGCACGCGGTCGTCCGGCTGACTCTTGGCACTCAAGAATAGGACCGGGGTGCTGTCG
>JBMDWS010000187.1:0-13655 GCA_048594695.1 Truepera sp.
ATTCAGCTCGTACACAAACGTGGCCTCTACATGCAGGAAGCGGTTCCGGCGGGCCTCGGCGCGATGGCCGCCATCCTCAAGACCGACCGCGCCCATATCGAACGGGTCTGCAGCGAAACGGCGGGCATCGTGGAGGTCGCCAACCTCAACGCGCCCGAGCAGACGGTCATCTCCGGTGAAGCGGTGAGCGTCGCTCAGGCGGGGGACCGCCTCAAGAGCGAAGGCGCACGCGTCGTGATGCTGAACGTCTCGGCACCCTTCCACTGCAGCCTGATGCAACCCGCCGCCGACAAGCTGGCGCAGGATCTCGCCCGGACGAGCTTCAGCCCACCTCGCTACGGGATCGTCTGCAACGTCACCGCCGACCTCCTGCCGGACGTTGGCGAAGCCCCCGCCCTGCTCGAGCGTCAGGTCACCGCGCCCGTGCGCTGGGTCGAGACACTGGAAAAGCTCAAAGCGCTGGGCGTCACCCGGATGCTCGAGTTCGGCTCCGGCAACGTGCTTTCCGGCCTCGTCAAACGAACCCTCAAAGAGATGCCAAGTGCGGCAATAACCGACAAAAAAAGCCTGGAGGATGTTTTGTGAGCACTTCAACGACTACCCCGCAGCGGGTCGTGCTGGTGACCGGCTCGAGCCGGGGCCTGGGCCGCGCCGCTGCCCTGCGCTTTGGCGACCTCGGCTACCGCGTGGCTGTGCACTACTCGAGTTCGCAAGCTGAAGCCGACGAGGTCGCTGAGGCCATCCGCAACGCCGGAGCCGAGGCAGCCGTCTTTGGCGCGGACGTGTCGCAGGAGGACGCCTGCACCGACCTCGTCAAGGCTGTGACCAAGCACTTCGGCGCGCTGGATATCCTCGTCAACAACGCGGGCATCACCCGGGACGGGCTCGCGCTGCGGATGAAAAGTGGCGACTGGCAGAAGGTGCTGGACACCAACCTCTCGAGCGCCTTTTACCTCTCCAAAACCGCCCTGCGCGGAATGCTCTCGAATAAATGGGGCCGCATCATCAATGTTTCGTCGGTCGTCGCGCTAAACGGCAACGGCGGTCAGGCCAACTACATCAGCGCTAAGGCCGGGCTTATTGGACTGACCAAGGCGCTCGCGACCGAATACGGCAGCAAAGGCGTCACCTGCAACACCGTCGCCCCGGGTTTTATCGAGTCGGACATGACGTCGTCCCTGCCCGACGAAATCCGCGACAACTACCTGCGCCGCATCGCCGCGTCGCGCTTCGGGCAGCCCCACGAAGTCGCCGCCGCCGTAACATTTTTAGCGAGCGAGGAGGCGTCTTATATCAACGGACAGACCCTGACGGTCGACGGTGGGCTGGTTTTACACTGACGAGGCCCGTCGTCGTTTATACTGATGCGGCGTGCGCGGGTAAACGGGCACTGCGCCTGCGCACTATGCTAGAATCTCGCAAACACCCCTTATGTTAGAATCCAAAAGCTTTGCGACCCTACCTGGAGGACCATCATGGAAAAAAGTGAAATCTTAGCCAAGATCAAAGAAGTTGCCGCTGACAAGCTCGACGCCGATCCCGCCGACGTGACCGAAGAAGCTTCGTTCGTCGATGACTTAGGCGCCGACTCGCTCGACGTCGTCGAACTGATCATGGGGCTCGAGGACGAGTTCGGTATCGAGATCAGCGACGAAGAAGCCGAGAACATCCGCACGGTCGGCGACGCCGTCACCTTCATCTCGGCCCAGAAGTAAGCCGGCAGCTTTCTAAACAAGGTGTGGCGCGGCGCTTAGGGGCCGCGCCACGATAGGTTAGATTGGAACCATGAAACGAGTTGTGATTACTGGCCTGGGGCCGGTGACGCCTATCGGTGTCGGGGCGAAGGCATTCCTGGAGGGGCAGCACGCAGCCAAGAACGGCATCAGGCCGATCACCCTGTTCGACGCTTCGGACCTGACGGTCAAAATCGCCGGTGAGGTCGATGTCGACATGACCCACTACATCGACGGCAAAGAGGTCAAACGGCTCGACCGCTTCGTACAGCTCGCGCTCGTCGGGGCCGCGCTGGCGCTCGAGGACGCGGGCCTGAGCCCGGAGGACGTCGCGGGCGAACACACCGGGACCTGTATCGGCAGCGGCATCGGCGGGTTGGGCGTCTGGGAACAGCAGACCAAGATCCGCTTCGAGCGCAACCCCATGCGTATGAGCCCCTTTTTCATCCCCTCGATGATCGCCAATATGGCCTCGGGGCAAGTCTCGATGCGCTACGGCCTGCAAGGGCCGTCTTCCACCGTGGTCACAGCCTGCTCGACGGGTTCGGGAGCCATCGGCGACGCTTACCGCATCATCGAACGGGGTGAGGCCGATATCATGATCACAGGGGGCAGTGAAGCCTGCGTTACGGCCATCGGTATCGGCGGCTTCGCGGTGATGAAAGCCCTCTCGACCCGCAACGATTCGCCCGAAACGGCCTCTCGTCCCTTTACGGCTTCCCGTGACGGCTTTGTGGCCGGGGAAGCGGCAGGCATCCTGATCCTCGAAGAGTATGAACGGGCCAAAGCCCGGGGCGCGACCATCTACGGGGAGATCGTCGGCTACGCCACCAGCGCCGACGCACACCACATCACCTCGCCCGCACCGGGCGGGGCAGGGGCCGTCAGATGCGTCAACTGGGCGCTCAAATCGGCGGGCATCAACGCTGAGCAGGTCGGTTACATCAACGCCCACGGGACCAGCACCCCCCTCAACGACCTGAACGAAACGCTCGCCTATAAGACGATTTTTGGCGGCAGTGGGCAGGTTCCGCCCATCTCATCGACCAAGTCGATGACCGGGCACACGCTGGGCGCAGCTGGTGGAATCGAGGCTATCGCCAGCGTACAGGCGCTCCACAGCGGCGTGCTTCCCCCGACGCGCAACTATCACGACCCCGACCCCGAACTCGACCTCGATTACATCCCGAACGAGGCTCGAGAAAAACAGGTCGATTACGTTCTCTCGACGAACTTCGCCTTCGGTGGGCAGAACGCGGCACTGGTATTCAAGCGCGCAGAATAAGCTCGAGGAATGCGAAGAAAGCCCCTGAGTCAGGCTCAGGGGCTTTCTTCCTTAACTTTTCGCAGGTCGAGATCGAGGACAGCATCTGCGTCGTCGGCATCACCGCCCCAAATCGTCCACCACAGGAAAAGCGTTAAAAGAATCTCACTTGATCCAACACTAGCCGACTCGAGATAATTATTTTACATTAAATGTTTCGATTTTTGAACTAACATGAGGGATGCGTGTTCGTCGTCGTGAGCCTCGCGCCGAGCATAGCCGTCTACCGCGTTATGCCGTGTCTAGCCTGTTCAGCTCGTGTCCCAACGTTCCGGCAAGGACAGCCTTACAGGTTTTACTCTTTACCCTTGCCCTCCTCGCCCTAAATCCGTTGAGCCGGGCTCAAGGCGCGTGCACCGCGGGTGCCTGCGTGCTCATCGGCCCGCGCCTCGCGTCTTTCGACTCGAGCCGGGGCGACCTCAGCAATGCCCTGTTCGGCGCACTTCTGGGAAGCCGTACCGCGCTGACCGTCCTCGACTGGAACGCGCTTGCGAGCAGCAACCTCAGTCTGGCGCGCTATATCGGTGCGCTGGAGCTCGAGCTGAACCTCTCGAGCCCTGCCGAGGTTCTGACCACACAGGCAACACTCCTTCAGTTCATCAGCGCGGCTACGACGCTGGCAGAGGCTGATGGCAACACGGCGCTCGTAAGTGCCCTAAATGCGTTACGCATTCCTGTAGCAGGCCTGAGTACCCCGCTCCGGCTGGGCGACCTGCTACAGGTCTCCTTTCCACCCGGGTCACTGACCGACACCCAGCTCAACATCCTCTCACTTGTAACGGGACTCGTCCAGCTCTACAACTACGAAAACGTCGTCACGACGCGGCAGCCCCTCACCCTCTCAGCCTCGACGCTCAGCAACCTGGGTCTGGGCGGTGTGCTAAACGGCGTGGAGGTGTTCGCTCAGGTCGTCGAACCGCCCATCTATACCTGCGGCGGCGTGGGCACCACCTTCTACTCCGCAGCTGTGCGCCTCAAGTTGAACCTCGACCTCATCGATCTGAACCCGGACACCTCGAGCCTGGTGAGCGCCCTGACTGGCGTGCTGGGAAGTACCCTCACGGTCCAGGCCAACCTCAGCGTGGGACAGCTCGAGCTCTATGTAGACGTGGCGCGGGCTCAAGGAGTCGTCACGGCAATCGACGCACTTGCTCGGGCCCTTACCCTAACGGCAACGCCGGGGCTCGCTAACCTTTACCTCGGACACGTCAGCGACGCCCTCTTCTATAACCGCTCGCGAAGGATCGGACCAAGCGACGTCGCTTTCGGTACGGTCGGCACCTTGCAGCTCCTCGTCACCCAAAAGCTCACCGGCATCACACTGGTCAATACCAGCACGACCGTGCTCGCCAAGGCCGCAGGAGAAGGCGTCTCACCCTTCGCCAGTACCTTCGCGTTCTCTTCGCCTTACCCCAAAACCCAGACGGCGAGCAGCAGCACGACCTTCGTGACCAACCTGCTGAACAGCCTGGTAGGCAACCTACAACTTCAGCTCAGTGGCAGCCTCGGAGCCCTGCTCGACCCGCTCGTCAATGGCACCATCCTGCCGACTCTGGGGGTGATCGTCCGTGGGGTGCTCTCCCCGGTACTAGCTCCTATCCTGAGAAACCTCGCCGATCCGCTCCTCGCCACGCTCGGTATCCGCATAGGTGAAGTCGATGTGACGGCCTTTGGCGTCACGCTGCTCTGTACGGTCGCGGGGACGCTCTACCACGACCGCAACCGGAACGGTGAGCGTGGGGCGGGTGAAGACTGGACGGATGGTTCGGACGCCGTCGTGAGCATCGTCGGTGGAGCGGAAGTGATCGCCTCGAGTCCTGTCCCAGTGGGTTCGGGCACGTTTATCCTGAGCAACGTACCCGCAGGAAGCTACACCCTCATCGTCACCAGCTCGAGCACCACGGTCGTCCCGAACGCCCCGGCAGGGTTTCTTTTCGTCAATCCCGCGGGGGGTTCCCGACTCCTCGAGCTGGGCGGCAGCGGCGTCGGGGCCGTTGGACAGGACTTTGGTCTGGCGCTTATCGACCCCGGCAGTCTGACGCTGGTCGAAAGCGTCCGGAACGTGACCGCATCCGAAGATTTTGTAACCGCAAATGGGGCCAAGCCCGGCGATACGCTGGAATACCGTCTGGTTTACAGCAACCTCAGCGTACGGGCTGTCAGCAACGTCGGCCTCTCACTCGTCGTACCCCCCGAGACGGTGCTCCTTGAAAACACCTACGGTGCGTCGGGGGAACTCGAGCTCGTGTGTCCTGACGGGTCATTTGCCCAGATCGACGCTGGTTCTGCGACAAGCCTGAACATTGACGTGTCCTCGCAGTGCAGCTTCGGAGCGCTCGCACCGGGTGAGCGTGGGACAGTGAGGTTTCAGGTTCAGGTACGGTAAGACTTAGACCTGCACCTAAGAAACGACCTCGGAGTCGGCAAACAGCTCCGTGCTCATATACCGCGCCCCGCTGTCCGCTGCGAGGCAAACGACCACCTTACCGGGGCCGAGTTCCCGGGCCTTCTCGAGCGCCGCCCAGATAGTCGCGCCCGAAGACATCCCGACAAAGATTCCCTCTTCACGCGCCAGCCGCCGCACGAGCGGGAAAGCGTCCTCTTCCCAGGCCATGATCGCCCCATCGAGCAGATCAAGATCGAGGTTGCCCGGAATAAAACCCGGACCCATACCCTGGAACTTGTGCTGCCCACGCTCGTGACCGTTAATCACCGCGCTACGCGCCGGTTCGACAGCGTAAACCCCAATTTCGGGATTCTGCTCCTTGAGGTAGCGCCCGACCCCGCTAATGCTGCCCCCCGTGCCCGAGGCCCAGACGAAAGCGTCGATACGACCCTGCATCTGCCGCCACAGCTCGGGGCCGGTCACGCGGTGGTGGTAACGCGGATTAGCTGGGTTCTCGAACTGGTTCGGCATAAAGCCCCCGAGCGCTTCGGTCAGCTCCTCGGCTTTGGGAATAGCTCCCTGCATCCGCAGCTCCCCAGGCGTGAAGACGAGTTCGGCCCCATAGGCCGCGAGGGTGCGTTTTCGCTCCTCGCTCATGGTGTCGGGCAGGACGATGATGCAGCGGTAGCCGCGAATCGCCGAGATGAAGGCGAGGCCGATGCCGGTATTACCGCTCGTCGGCTCGACGATGACCTGACCACTGCCGGGCGTCAGAATGCCGCGCTCTTCGGCATCGAGAATAAGGCCTGTGGCCGTGCGGTCCTTGATCGAGCCCGCTGGGTTTTGCCCCTCGAGCTTGACCCAGACTTCAGCCATGTCGGGCGTGACGACCTTGTGCAGTTTGACGATAGGCGTGTTGCCGATAAACGTGTCCAGCATCCTCGGTTTGGCGACGGGGTGAGCTGTTTCCATCCGCCCAGTCTACGAGGTGCGCGAGGTGCTTCCTGTCGCTACGGCAGCACGACCCGTAGGCGGCGTTCGGGCAGTGGCTAGGCCAGCAGCTGATCGATGAGGGCCGCCGCTGCCGGGTTACTCACCTGCTTGGGGTAAACCAGCCAGAAAATGCGGCGCAGTTCGCCCTCGTCGAGTTTGACCCGAACCACTTTGAGGTTGCCGACCCGGACGTTGATTCGGACCACCACGTTGGAGACGATGCCGACCCCCGCACCTTCCAGAACCAGTCGCTTGGTGACTTCGTTATTGTCGGTATACATGACGGGGTTGAGCTCGAGCCCAAGCTGCTCGAACATCCGCTCAACCACGCGCCAGGTCACCGAGCCCGGCTGCCGCATGATGAGCGGAATCTTGACCAGCCACTCGGGCGGCACTTCCTCGTAGGCAGCCCAAGGATGATCCGGGGGCACGATGAGCACCAGTTCGTCCTCGTAAAAGAGCTTGCGGTGGTAGCCCTCGAAGTGCTCGACGCCTTCGACGATGGCAAACTCCAACTGCCCTGCCAGAAGCCGCTTGATGACGTGTTCGCTCGAGCCGCTCGAGACGTTGATCTTGATGTTCGGATAGAGCTGTTGATACTCCATCAAAAAGCGAGGCAGGACGTAGGTCGCGGCGGTCGACGAGGCCCCGGCCTCGAGCCAGCCCTGCTCCATGCGGTCGAGCGCTTCGGCGGTGCGGTGAAAACTTGCCAGAGCCTGTACCGCTCGCCGCGCTTCAGGCAGAAGCGCCGAGCCGATCTGCGTCAGAGCCAGCTTGCGCCCCTGTTTCTCGAAAAGAGGTTGCCCGACGTGCGCCTCGAGGGCGCGCAGGTGCTGACTGACCGCAGGTTGCGTGACCCCGAGCGAGAGCGCCGCATTCCCTACGCCCCCCTCTTCAATAACTGCCAAAAAGACACTGAGGGCGGTCGGATTGGGAAATTTGGGCATTTCTTTCATAAGTCCACCCTTATTGTACAAACTTTCGCCTATGATTGCAATTATGGTTGATTATGTATACTGTCGAGCATATGACAACCTCTGGAAGACCGCCAACGCGGAACTTGGCTCTTGAGCTGGTTCGTGCCACGGAAGCCGCCGCGCTCAACTCCGCACTCTGGGTGGGCCGGGGTGACAAGAACGCTGGCGACGGTGCTGCTGTCGAGGCGATGCGTACCGTCCTCAACAATATCCCAATGGACGCTGAAGTCGTTATCGGCGAGGGCGAAAAAGACGAAGCGCCTATGCTCTACAGCGGTGAGCGCGTGGGCACCGGTCAGGGACCCGAAATTGGCCTCGCTATCGACCCGGTCGAGGGAACGAGCCTGCTCGCACTCGGTCGCCCCGGCGCGATTGCGGTCATCGCAGCCGCGCCCAAGGGCACGCTGCTCGACACCGGTGAGGGCTGGTACGCCGCCAAAATCGTTGTCGGCGCCGAGGCCAAGGGCGCGATCGACCTGAACGCGACCACCGCCGAGAACCTTCAGGAGATCTCTTACGCGCTGCGCAAGAAGATCAGCCAGCTCACGGTTTTCGTGCTGGGTAAACCACGTCACGACGGACTCATCGACGACATCCGGCACGCAGGTGCCCGCGTCACGGTCCAGCCTGAAGGCGACGTCGCCGGGGGCATCTCGGCAGCGCTACCCGGTACCAACATTGATGTGATGATGGGAACCGGGGGCACGCCCGAAGGTATTATCACCGCCGCTGCGGTGCAAGCGCTCGGGGGCGACATGCTGATGCGCCTCGATCCACAGCAGGAGAGCGAGCGGGCGAACCTACTCGAGTCGGGCTTCGACCTCTCGCGTATCTACACCCTTTCGGAAATGTGCTCGTCGAACCTCACGCATTTCGCCGCAACCGGGATTACCGACGGGCCGATGCTGCGCGGGGTGCAATATACGGCCCACGGCGCGATCACCCACAGCCTGGTCATTCGCGGTCAAACGCGCACCCTGCGTTTCGTCGAGAGCCATCACCATATCGACAAGGTGCAAAACATCAGCTCGATGGACTGAGGCGAGAGCGGAGCTCTGCGAGCATTTATGGAGGGGGACATGAAAACAGGGAACACGCACGTAACGGGGCACTCATGGCTATAAAGATCGCGCCGTCCATTCTGACCGCCGACTTCGGCAATCTCGCAGCGCAGGTCAAGGAAGCCGAAGAGGCCGGGGTCGACCTCATCCATCTGGACGTGATGGACGGGACGTTCGTGCCAAATATTTCGTTCGGACCGAGCATCGTCGCGGCGGTACGCAAGGCAACGACGCTCGAGTGCGACGTGCACCTCATGGTGCAGGATCCGGAACGCTACATTGCCGACTTTGCCAAGGCGGGCGCGGACTACATCACGGTCCACCTCGAGGCGACCCAGCACCCGCACCGCGCCGTTCAGCTCATCAAGGAGCAGGGCAAAAAGGCCGGTATCGTACTCAATCCCGGTACGCCGCTGAGCGCCGCCGAGCCGTTTCTGGCGGACGTCGACATGGTGCTTCTCATGAGCGTCAACCCGGGTTTCGGCGGGCAAGCGTATATTCCTGCCACAACCGAGCGTGTGCGGAAACTGCGTGAGATGCGCGACGAACTCAACCCGTCTTGCCTCATCGAGATCGACGGTGGCGTCAAGGCCAACAACATCGCCATGATTGGGGAGGCGGGCGTAGACATCGCTGTCGTCGGCAGCGCCATCTACAACCAGAACCCGATTAAGGAAAATCTAGCAGCACTTCACAAGGAGATTTATGCCACTGGTTCCCGGTAAAGAGATTCTCGACAAGGCTAAAGACGGCGGCTACCTCGTACCGAGCTTTAACACCAACAACCTCGAGACGACCCAGGCGATCTTAGAGTCCGCCGAAGCGATGCGCGCCCCGGTCTTCATCCAGGTGTCCAACGGTGCCCGCAAGTACGCTGGCGCTGAAACCCTCGCTTACCTCGTGCGCGACATGGCCAGCCGCGTCTCGGTGCCCGTTGCCCTGCACCTCGACCACGGTGACGGCTTCGAAAACATCATCCAGGCGCTGCGCGTCGGCTTTACCAGCGTGATGATCGACGCCTCGCACCACCCGCTCGAGGAAAACATTGCCGAGACGCTCGAGTGCGTTAAGGCGGCCCACGCTGTCGGCGTGTCGGTCGAAGCCGAACTCGGGCGCCTGGGTGGCATCGAGGAGAACATCAACGTCTCCGAAAAAGATGCCTTCCTGACCGATCCCGCCGAGGCCGAGGAATTCGTCGAGCGCACCGGCATCGACTACCTCGCCGTCGCCATCGGTACCTCGCACGGCGCATATAAAGGTAAAGGTCGCCCCTATATCGACCACGACCGTATCGCCGAAATCTCGCGGCGCGTCGACGTTCCGCTCGTGATGCACGGCTCCTCGGGTGTGCCTCCCTACCTCGTGCAAAAGCTCAAGGACCTCGGCGCAGACATCGGCGATCCTGCCGGGATTCACGACGACGACGTGCGCAAGGCGCTCAAAACCAGCGCCGCGAAGGTCAATGTCGACACCGACCTGCGCCTCGCCATTACCGCCGGTATCCGCGAAGTCATCATCAACAACCCTAAAGAGTTCGACCCGCGCAAGATCATCGGCAACGGTCGCGACCTGATGGCGCAGCTCATCAAGGAAAAGTTCGAGCTGATGGAGACGGCGGGCAAGGCCTAAGCCGCCTCTTCTTCAAAAAGCCTCCTGCTGATTCGCAGGAGGCTTTTTTGTGGGGTGAAAGCGTGAATGTTCGCGTCGTCCTCGAGCCTGAGACACAGCTAAAAACGCGTGATGTTGTCGTCGTTGTTGATGTACTACGCGCCACGACAACCGCAACGGCCCTTTTCGAAAGGGGCCTCAGAACGCTGGTTCTCGCTGAGTATTTAGCGTCGGCGCAACGCTTACGCCGGGACGGGGAGTACCTCGTCGGCGAAGATGGCGGCGCGACGCCCGCAGCTTTCGATATCGGCAACAGTCCGGCCGACATCCTGACAAGAGATTTCAGCGACCAAAGGGCGGTTCTCACGACCAGCAACGGCACCCGCGCCGCGCACCGGGCGGCGGAGCACAGCAGCAAGGTCGTGCTGGCCTGCCTGAACAACGCCGCTGCGGCCTGCGAGGTCGCCCGGCAGTGGGCCGAGAGGGAGATCACGATTCTCTGCGCGGGCCAGGGCGGAAAAGCCAGCCCGGACGACACCTATGTGGCAGGGCATCTCGCCTCGAGGCTCCTCGGCAAGGGGGCAACGCCGCTCGGCGACACCAACGACGCCGTGCGCTTCTACCGGGACCAGCCCGACGCCGAAGCGCTGTTTGCCCGGGTCGGTCACTACCTCGAGCCTCTCGGACTCACTGCCGACATCGCTGTGTGCGCGCAGCAAAATGTGTCGCAAGCGGTCGCCATCCTGCATGGAAAGCGGGGCGAAGGGCTCGTCTTTCGGGACGCACGTAGCCGTTAGCGTCGTGTGCAAGACGGGGCTCGCAGAAGGGGCACCCGACAATACCCGGATGAGCCAGATCATGATTTTCGGCGGCCACGGCAAGGTCGCGCTCCTCGCCTCTCCCCTCCTCTTTGCCAAGGGACACACCGTCACTGCCGTCATTCGCAATCCGGAACACGCGCCGGAAGTCGAACGGGCAGGGGCTCGAGCCCTCGTTGCCGACCTCGAAAGGCTGTCGGTTCCCGAACTCACCGACCTTATAACCGGGCAGGACGCCCTCGTCTGGTCGGCGGGTGCCGGGGGCGGTCAGCCACAACGCACCTACGCCGTGGACCGTGACGCCGCCATCCGCTCCATGGACGCTGCGCTGGAGGCAGGCGTCAAGCGCTATGTGATGGTCTCGTATTACGGCGCGGGTGAGCGCCACGGCGTCGCCTTCGGCGACGGGTTTTTTCCCTACGCCGACGCCAAGAGCGCTGCCGACAGCTATTTGCGTGGCACCAGCCTCGAGTGGACCCTGCTGCGCCCGAGTCGCCTGACGCTGGGGCAGGCAAACGGTCAGATCGACGCGAGCGCGGAGGTCGACGCTTCACCTGAGGGTGCCCGCGAAGTCTCGAGGGCCAACGTCGCCGCCGTGATCGCGGCAGTCCTCGAGTCTCCCGAGTCAACAGGCCTCACCCTCAACTTCAACGACGGGAACGAACCGATCGGCGAAGCCCTCGTGAGGTTATCGAACGTCTCGATCAGGTGAGGCGCCTCCACATCTGGCCTCGAGGTAGCATGAACCGTGGACGACCACCCGCTCTGGCACTACTTCCGTGAGGTCAACCGGGCGGTGCAGGCCGCCAACCGGGGCGAAGGCTCGCAGCCCTATGCCCGCGGCAACTTCATGGTTTCGGCCTACGCCGATGACCTCGAGCTGAGCGTCACCGACGTCAGCGAAGAGGACGCGGTGCTGATCGCTGCTGAACTCAAAGAGATGGGCGTTCGCGCTGTCATCCGCTCGTCGTTCGTGTGCCCGCACTGCGGGCTGCGCGTGCCGCGCCAGGACTACTGCATCAACTGCCGCAAAAAGCTGCCCGAGGCTCCTGCGCCAGACGCCGACTGACCCAATGCCGATTGACTCGATGCTAATTGAAACGCCCCGGCTCGTCCTCTTCCCAACGCCCCTCGAGGTGATCTGGACCCGCCTCGCCCAGAACGAGAATGGTGACGGCTTTCAGGCCGACGTAGATATTGCAGGCGACCCTGTTGGCATCACCTTCCCAGCCGAGTGGCCCGGCGACGCCCTGGACTTTTTTCCGACGCTCGCAGCCAGGCTCGAGGCCGATCCGACGTTAGAGCGCTGGGACGGTACGCTACTCGAGCGCGCCACGAATACCGCTATCGGGCAGATGGGCTGCAAGGGGATGCCCGACGCACGCGGTGAGGTCGAAATCGGTTACGGCCTTATCCCCGACGTGCGCGGGCGGGGCTTCGCGACCGAGATGATCGGGGCACTCTGCGTCTGGCTGCTACACCAGGAAACGGTCAGGCGCATCACAGCGCTCACGCTGCCCGACAACTGGGCCTCGATACGCGTGTTGGAAAAGTCGGGTTTCAGGCGTGTCGGGAGAGAGGTCAGTGACGAAGGCAGCTTTGTCCTCTGGGCCAGGGGCCGCTGAACACGTCGGCAGATAACCCGCCACAGCGCTCATCCGCGACGTTTACAGACAGGATGAAAGCTGCGGCGTCTAAAAGGTATGATTCCTTTAGCTACGCCCTCTTTCTACGACGAACCGTTGGCGCATCCGACTTCGAAGCCGATGCCCAAGGATGACGTGCAGCATTCTGGAGGGCTTTACGGCAAAGTCAAGGAGGCATCTATGCTTGCGATCATCACCGATTCGACCTGCGACCTAACCGCCGCAGAACTGTCCGCCCTCGATATTCACCGTGTGCCGCTTTATGTGAATTTTCGTGGTGAGGTCTTCAAGGACTGGCTCGAGATCAACCCGCACGACATCATCGAGGGCGTTAAGGCCGGGGCGGCGATCCCCAGCACCAGCCAGCCGAGCCCTCAGGACTTCGGTGAGGCGTTTCAGGAAGCGGCAGACGCCGGGGCCAGCGAGATTTTGTGTATTGTCATCTCGAGCCAGCTCTCGGGAACCTATCAGTCGGCGACCGTCGCGGCCAAAGATGCCCCCGTACCCGTCCACGTCTTCGATTCGCAGGCGGCCAGCCTCGGCATCGGCATGATGGTTCAACGAGCGGCAGCCTTACGCAACGAAGGCGCGGAGACCGACATCATCCTCGAGGAACTCAGTAGTATCCGCGCCCAGGCCATGCTGCGCTTTACCGTCGGCACACTCGACTACCTCAAGAAAAACGGTCGCATCGGCGGAGCACAGGCGCTCCTTGGCAGCCTGCTCAACATCAAACCGATCCTTTCGGTTGTCGAGGGGCGGGTCGAACCGGTCGGGCGGGTGCGCGGCAGCAAAAAGGCCATTCAAACAATGATCGCAGATCTCAGGGAACTCGCGACACAGGGTCGGCCCCGTGTCTATTTCCTTTATGTGCAAGACGAAAGTGTTGCAAACGCTCTGCGCCAAGAGGTTGTAAGCAGCGGTATCGACATCGACGATGCCGGTACGTATGAAATCGGGGCAGTGATCGCGACTCACACGGGTCCTGGTGTTTACGGCTACTACGCTTATCCAAGCTGAGCTGCCTGAAATTTCATCTCGCTTTCGCAGGGGTCTTTATAAACTTGGAGTGTGTTTGCCCAGCTCGCTTCTGCTGCCCTCTTAGGCGT
>JBMDWS010000188.1:0-1810 GCA_048594695.1 Truepera sp.
CGTGCCGTGCACGGCGTTCATCACGCCCTCGACGTCGGCCTGTCCGGTCACGGCGAGTACGCTCGGATGGCGCGCCATGATCTCCTCGGGCCGTTCGCCCAGGCAGCCCGTGACGATGACCTTGCCGTTTTGCTCGAGGGCTTCGCCGATCGCGCCCAGAGACTCCTCGACAGCGGGCGTGATAAACCCGCAGGTGTTGACGACGACGAGATCCGCCTCGTTGTAGCTCGGGACGACGCTGTACCCTTCCGCCCGGAGCTGCGTGAGGATACGCTCCGAATCGACGAGTGCCTTGGGACAGCCAAGAGAAACAAAACCAACTTTGCCAGACATTCAGGACTCCAAAAAAGGCCGCTTCATCGGTGCGGCAACCTGGTCAGTATAGCGTGCCTTTCCTAAGAGAGCAGGTTGCCCGGCAGCCTCGAGAGAACCGTGGGGTCCAATCCATACCGCACCAGCGCCCGCTGCGCTTGCTGCACATCGCTGTCCGTCAATTCGCTCTCACCCCGTGCGCGCAGGTGCCTGCCCGAGAGGTGCGTTCCTGCCTGCGAATCGTGCCTAAAGACCTCGAGAGCGTCACTCAAATGCTCGGTCGACAAGCGGCAGACGTTCGCCACTGCGCTTAGCGCCTCTGCAGGACGACGTATCAGGTCGTCGTACGTGAGGGCGTAGTTGATCACGCCCTGCTCGTGCAGCGCAAAAAACCGTCTCATCACTGAAGCCCACTGCAGCGTGAGATCCTCGAGGCGTGTGCGGGGAGGTGTAGGGATGTTGCGCAGGAGTGAAAGGTAGCGCTCACGCGGGTAGATAAACATGGTGGGGTTGTTCCGGTTTCGTGCAAAGCTCGCTTCACGTTCCGGGTCGTGAATTTTCGACATACGTCCAACTGATCGGAGCCATCCGGTAAAGTCGCGGGTCAGAAAGAGCGCCGTGCCGTTAGGACACGCTGCGTGCAGCAGGTCGGCCATTTCAGTGCCCTGACTGCGGAACTTGATCAGGAGGGGTTGACTGTCAGGCGTGTGAAAACCCAGGAAGCGCGTGGCACTTCCGGCAAGCTGTGTCAGCTCCTGGTCCCGAGAACCATCCGGCGTGCGCATCCCGGCAATGTGCGTAAAGATGTCGGGCTCCGACAGCGTGGTCATGCCGCCGAGACGGTCTAGCGCTTTGCCCAGCAAGGTAGACCCGCAGCGCCCTACAGAATAGAGCAGGATCAGGTGCTCGGGGTCGCGCATACAAGAGGCCAGTGCGTTGAAGGCGTCGAACGGAACTGTCAGGACGCGCACGGCGTGCTCTTTTTGGGCGAGGTAGTAAAAGGGCGCGGCTGTCAAGTCGACGTCTGGTAGCGTTTCGACAAAAACCGCGCAGCCGTGCTGGTTGTCGAGGCTGTAGAGCGAGAGGTTGGGGATGGTTAGCAGGGTGTCTGGCTGCAAGCGCTGTTCTTCCTGAAGCTCGAAGTGATCGAGGCCCGCCAGATGACTCTTGCCTGTTCTCGAGTTCAGCACGCGGTAGACCGTCACTGTCATGGAGTTCCCTTCGGGTGCCATGCTACGCCTGGAGTAACAGCCTACCGGGCAGGGTGCGCAGGTCCGGCTCGAGCCCGTGCCGCCGGGCCACTCCTTCGGCACTGTCGATATCGCTCGGCTCGAGTTCGTGAAGCTCCCCTTCGCGCAACATGCTGCCTGAGAGATGTGTTCCTGCCTGGGCGTCGTGGGCGAACAGGTCGAGGGCGGCTTCAAGATCATCGACCGGAATGCTGTACGCGGCGGCAGCCTCGGGCAGCGCTGCCCGAGGCTGCGCGGTCAGGGCGGTG
>JBMDWS010000189.1:0-10277 GCA_048594695.1 Truepera sp.
TAGGTCGTGCGCCACGGGAGGCCCAGCCGAAAGACCCAGAGCGTAAAGAGAAAGGGGCCGATACTCGAGCCCAGCCCGTAAGACGCATGCAACCAGTTCATGCGGCTCGCCGGATAGTGCGCCGCAACGAACGTGTTGAGCCCAGTCCCCAGCATCCCCGCACCCAACCCGATTACGAAGGTCAGCCCGACGATGAGCCACCACGACGAGCTGAGGTAACCCAAAAGCCCGAGTGCCGCCAGTGAACCACCGAGGGCGCAGTAGGTCGTAATCGGCAGCCGCGCCAGGATAAAACCAGAGAGGAGGCTCGAGGTCAAGCTACCCACCATCTGCGCGGCGATGAGTGTGCCGACCGAGGAGAGCGATTGCCCGAAGGTCGGCTGCAGGAGAAGCCATGACGCGCCTAGCACGTTGTTCGATAGGCCCGTAGCGATGAATCCTAGATAAGCCGTCCAGAGCGGGAGCCAGCGCGGCTGAGAAACGCTCACACTAGCGCCTGCCCCACCATTCGACCAGCAAACAGAGCCCGAGCAGCACGAGACCGATAAGGAGTGTAAGCACTGAGATGACGAACTCGGCGCTGTCTCTGGGAACCAGCAAGATCAGACCCAGCGCCACGACGATGAGGAAGACTGCTGCCCGCAGGAAGAGCTTGAGGCCCTCACCCAGCATCGGAGACCAGCGGGCGGGTTGCGCCCTGCGGCGCGTAGGGCTCGAGCCTCCCGTCTTCAATCAGCGGCACACAGGCGACCAGCGCCTCGCTCTCCGAACGCGGGACGCGCCCGAGCGTGGGTTCAGACACGTCGCAGCGCCCCGGCTGATAAAAGGGGCAGCGCGGGTGAAAGGTGCAGCCGGGCGGCAGTTCGGTCAGACTCGGCACGTCTTCGCTGCGCAAGACGAGTTGCTCTTTGTGTCTCGTCTTGTCCGGGTCGGGCTCGGGGATAGCCGAAAGAAGGGTCTTGGTGTAGGGATGCTGCGGACGCTCGGTCACGTCGGGCGTTGCCCCGACCTCGACCACGCGGCCCAGGTACATAACCGCGATTCGCCCTTCCCAGGCAAAGTACTTGGCGAGCGCCAGATCGTGCGAGATAAAGACGATGGTCACGCCGAGCGTTTCGCGCATCTTCATCAGCGTCTTGAGAATCGAGATGCGAATCGACACGTCCACCATGCTGACAGCCTCGTCCGCGACGATGACCTTGGGCTGGGTCGTGAGCGCCCGGGCGATCGACACGCGCTGCCGCTGCCCGCCCGAAAGCTGGTGCGGGTACTTGTTGATGACGTCTTTGGTCGGCGTCAACCCGACAGTCTCTAGCAGCTCCGAGGCTTTGTCGAACGCCTCCTTACGAGTCTTGGCAATCCCGTGCCGCATGAGAGGGAAACGCAAGATGTCGAAGATGCTCTGCGTGGGATTCAGTGACGCGTAGGGGTCCTGGTGGATAATCTGGACGGCGCGGCGGTAGCGCGTGTAGTCCGCACCTTTCAAGGTCTTCACGTCGCGGCCCTCGAAGAGCACGCGCCCGGCAGAGGGCGAAAGGAGGCCCGAGAGAATCTTGCCACTCGTGGTCTTACCGCAGCCCGATTCACCGACAAGACAAAGAAACTCGAGCGCATTGACCGACAGGTCCACGTCCCGCAGGACCGGTACCGGCGTCCGACCCTTAAAAAACGTGCGGCTGACGTTATCGAACTGTAATAGGGGCGTCTGCACGTTGCTCACGAGGCCACCTCGGCGGGGCTTTTTACACTGCCCTTGTCCCACAATCCCTGGCGCGCCTCGATCACCTTATCTGTATGCCAGCAAGCCGCCTGATGGCCCGATCCGTAGTCGGTAAGAGGCGGTGATTCGCTTTTGCACCGATCCGTCGCGAAGGGGCAACGCGGATGAAAGCGGCAACCGGAGGGCGGATCGACCAGGTCCGGCGGCGACCCGGGAATGCTGATGAGGTCTTGCGAGCCGCTGAGACGCGGCACCGAGCGCAGGAGACCCAGCGTGTACGGATGCAGCGGCTCGTAGAAGATGTTGTCCACGGTGCCCATCTCGACGACCGCACCCGCGTACATGGTCGCGACGCGGTCGGCCATTTCGGCGGCGAGCGCGAGATCGTGCGAGATGAAGATGATGCTAAAGCCGAGGCGATCCTGCATTTCGGACAGCACGTCGATAATCGCGCGCTGGGTCAGAATATCGAGGGCTGTCGTCGGTTCGTCTAAGATGACGACCTGCGGGTCTAACAGCACACCTAGAGCCAGCAGCGCCCGCTGCTTCATACCCCCCGAAAGCTCGTGCGGATACGCGTTGTAGACACGTTCCGGGTCTAGCCGGACGAGCTTGAAGAGTTCCAGAGTTCGCTTCTCCACCCACGCCCGGTTGCCCTTGCCGTGCGCTCTGGCCGTATCTAAAAACTGATCGCGCAGGCGCAACACGGGGTTGAAGGCGTTCTGGGCACCTTGAAACACCATCGCGCACTCGCTCCAGCGAAACTGCCGCATCCGTTCGCCCCGCAGTTTGAGCACGTCCTGGGCCTTACCGTCGCGAAAGTAGGTGACGTTGCCTTCGCTCACCCTCGCCGCACTCACCAGCATCTGGATGAGCGCGAGAGACAAGGTCGTCTTACCACTCCCCGACTCGCCGATAAGAGCCAGCGCCTCACCTTTATGCAGATCAAACGAAACGTTATTGACGGCCTGCACGTCACCCCTGGCGACGCGGTAGCGTACCGAGACGTTGTCGACCTTTAGAACGGGGGCAGCGTCGGGCATCAAGCGCTCCTCAGGCGCGGGTCGAAGAGTTCCTCGACGGCGCGGGAAAACATCACCAGACTTACCTGAAACAGCGCGATAGCAGCGACCGGAGCCAGAACCATCGCGGCGCTGTCGGCGTTGAAGAGCGTCCCACGGGAACGTCCGAAGTAGAGCATCACGCCCCAGGAGTAGTCGTTGATTGGGGCCATCCCGAGGAAGATCAAGCCGACTTGGTCGTACATGGCCGTCGTGATGGCGAAAATCAGGTTGATCACCACGAAGCTCATCATGTTCGGCAGGATTTCTCGCCCGATGATGTGCGGAACGCCAAGGTCGAGTGCCGAGGCCGCTTCGACATAGTCGCGCTCGCGGAGGCTCAGAACCTGCGCCCGGACCGCGCGCATCAGCGCGGGCCACGCCAGCACGCCGATCAGCGCAGCGAGTAGCACGATGTTGTTGAGGGTAAAGAGCGCCGCAAGAACGACGAGTAGCGGAAAGCGCGGGATCACCAGGATAAAGTTGGCAATAGCTGTCAACACCCGGTCCACGGCGCCGCCAAGAAGCGCAGCAAGCGTTCCGAAAAGGACCGCGATAAACGTCGAGATGAGTCCGGCGAGGAGCGCGGTGGCAATAAGGGTGCGCCCACCGTTGACGATGTGACTGAAGATGTCGCGGCCCTGCGTGTCGGCGCCAAGGATATGAACCGGGCCAAGGCGCGGATTGGACACTGCAAGGTTGGGAAACTCGGGCTCGGCGGGACCGGTGACAAACTCGTCGACGAGGGTGGAGAATAGGATGAGCGCGTCGGTATCGCCCTCGGAAAGTTCTTCCAGAGCGTCGTCTATCTGACGGCGACTATAGTCCTCGACCTCGAGCACACCGTCGTCCTCATAGGGTTCGACCATCAGTTCACCCGCCGAGGAGCGTATTACCCCAACCGTGCGACCTTCCAAGGACTCGAGCGTCGTGTAGGTCCCGGCATCCTCGGTGCGGGTCAGGAGCTCGAGGCGGGAACCGGGTGGCGCATTGATCTGGTCTAACTTGACTTCGCCGTCGAAAGGAACAAAAAGCGGGCCGATAAATACCAGAAGTGCGAAAAAGACGAGGCCGATAAAGCCTGCGAACCCCGCTTTGGAGCGCACAAGAACACGGAAAAAGTGCCCGATGGCGCCCACTATTTATCTCCCGAGACGCGCACCCTGGGGTCGAGGCGGCTGTAGAGCAGATCAGCGAGGACATTCGCGACAACTACAGCAATGGTGATAACCAGAAAGACTCCTTGCATGGCAGTATAGTCGCGCTTTTGAATCGAGGACGCCAGAAACGAGCCGAGTCCCTTGTAAACGAAAAGTTCCTCGATGATGACGCTCCCGCCGATAACGAGACCGATATTGATAGCGAGCAGCGTAAAGAGCGGCAGCGCCGCGTTACGACCCACATAGGAAGTCAGGATGCGCCCCTGTGAGAGACCACGCGCCCGCGCTACGTTGACGTAGTCTTCACCTAACACGCTTGTGGTGCTGCTGCGCATGTTGAGCACCCACCCACCAAGCGTGCCCATGACGTAGACCAGAACAGGCAACGCGGCGTGGGTGATGGCGCTCCAAATAAATGGGGCGTTGAAACCAGGCGTCAACCGCGGATCGTAGGTACCGCGCAGGTCGCCGATACTAAACCACTGCAGCTGCACGCCGAAAACCACTAAAATAAGAAGGCCCCAGATGTAATCCGGTACGGCGCTCAAGACGGCAGCAAAAAAAGATATAGATGTGTCCAAGAACGAGTTGCGGCGGTAGGCCGTGACCATGCCCAGCATCATCCCTAAAACAAACGAGCAGAGCAGCCCCAGCCCTACACAGAAAACCGTCCAGGGCAAAAAGCGCAGGATCTGCGCGCTCACCTGCGTTCCCGTTGAAGTGATCGAGGTCCCCAGATCCCCCCGCACAACGCCACTTAGGTAGCTCAGATACTGAGAAAATACGCTTGCGTCGGGATCGAAAGAGAACTGCGAAGCCGCACGGCGGTAGGCGTCTTCATAGGTTAGGTTCTCCTGGTTGACCAGCTGAGTCACGTAGACGTCAATAGGGTTTCCAGGCATAAGACGAACCAAGAAAAAGGTGAAGGTGACAACGGCGAAGACCGTGATAAGCGCCTGCACAATGGTGCGAACCGCGTAGGAGCCGATCACGCGGCTCAGCCACGAGCCCGTCAGCGGGAGGGGCGTGCGGATAGTACCACGAGGAATCTGCATAGGCTAACCTCGACGTCCCCCTGCCAGAGTAGCAGGGGGACGTATCGTGAGAACGTTTACTTGGCGGCTGACTGACCGTCGGTGGGGGTTACACCGTCGGTCATAATCAGATAGGGCATGAAGTGATCGTTGCCACCGCTCAGGTAGATGGGGTCGTCGTTAGCAGGCGCGCTCAAAAAGTTGCGGTTAAGCGTGTTGTTGCCGTAACGCTCCCAAAGAGGGATAGCGGGCAGGAGTTCGTTGTAAGACACAGCGAGTTGCTCGAGCAGCCCCGCCTGTTGGGCTTCGTCCTCGACACCGCCGAGCTCCACAGTGACATCCCGAACATTGATGTCGCCGCCGCTATAGGTCACGTTGGGGTCGAAGCTCATACCGTTGCCCTGCTCGCCCGCCGAGAGACCGCCCCCGTTATAGGTCTGATAAGGCACAACGTAGGAGAAGTAGGGCAGTGGGCTTGCCGAACCCCAGTCACGGATGGCCATCTCGAAGTTGCCATCATAGACGTCCTGAACATGCTGCTGGAACTGCACGCCGCGAGCGGTGATATCGAAGCCGAAGTCGCTCAGCTGTTGCGCGAGGTTCTCGCCCGCGGCCGACCAGTCGGCGTATTCAGCGGGGAAAGTGAGCGTAAAGGCCATACGCTTGCCGGTGTCGTCGACCCAAATACCGTCGTCACCTTTGGTAAAGCCAATGTCCGTGAGCATCTGCGCAGCGAGTTCGGGGTCGTAGTCGTATTCATCGAGCGAGTCGAGCACATCTTCGGACAGATTCTGCTCGGCGAGCGCGTCGCTCATGCCAGACATATATTCGGACGAGACACCCGAGTCGCCCAGTGAGACGAAGCCGTTTTCATCACGGTCGATAGCGTGAGCCAATGCCTGACGGACTTCGGGGCGGTTAAGCGGTTCGACCGTGTAGTTCATGTAAAGGCCAGGACCGGTATACATCGGGAAGCGGAGGATGTCGATGCCTTCATCAATGAAAGACTGCTCTGTCGCCGGCGAAAGGCCGTGCGTAGTAAACCACAACTGACCGTCGGCAACGAGCGGGATGATCGTCTCAGTTTCGCCGTTCCACAGGGTGATTTCATCGAAAGCCACGGTATCGGCGTTGTAGCCACCCTCGTTTTTGTCGAGCCGCACGCTTGCGTCACTTATCGAGTCGGTGTTTAGGATGTACGGGCCGACGGAAACGTAAGCGTCGGGGCGGAACTCGGAAAGCTCCGTCAGCAGCGTGTCAAAGGCTTCATCCCCACCGGCAAGGCCCTCGGTGCGCAATTCGGCGGCCCGCATCCCGAAGTCGTGATAGACGCTGTCGGGCCGCAGGTTATAGGTGAGAATCGAACGCTGGATGACCAGTGTCGGGGCGGTCACGGTAAAGCGGGCTGTAAGCTCGTCATCTGCGACGACGTTGCTGATGTTCTCGGCTAGGGTACCGCCCAAGAGGTAAGCAACGTTGTACGTCGTGACGATGTCTTCGGCACTTAAGGGAGTGCCGTCGCTCCAAGTGAGCCCGTCTTTTAGTTTGACAACAAAGTCGTTGCCCTCGAATTCGAAGGTGTCAGCGACCTGCCCTATGTATTCACCTTCAGCCCAATTGTAAAAAGCGAGGGCCGGTTCCATCAGGTCCTGATACGGCCCCAAGACCATTCCACCCGAAGCGAACGAGTTGAAGTGTCCGTTAGGCGGAACTTCGTAGGGCCAGGCACCGTTGAATTCGGTTTGCGCCAGTACAGGCGCCCCCGCGACAAGAAGCGTTCCAAAGATTTGACCAAGCTTTTTCAGCATACACAACCTCCACAAACGTTATTTTCTTGCTGGGCTACGTATATCGGTACTCGTGTAAAACGTCAGGGCTCTACACAAAGTTTTGCACAAAGGGTCATGAACTTGATGCAGCCTCGCTCGCAAAGGCATGACCCGGCCCTGCACTCGAGTGATCCCTAAGCCTGCGCCAATCCCCACCTCCCAGAGGCACCCGAACCTCTGCGTACGACACGACTTGTTAAAAGCATATATAGACCCCGCCTCCGATTTAGTTTGTAAAACGTAACCGTATGATACCACTGCGAAAAGGTCTACAAGAGGTATAGTACTAAATTTAGCCTGGGTTACACAAGCCGTCTATGCGTCCTCCAGACAACGGCGCTAGGTCATGGGTACAACGGGTGACCACGTAAGCCCCTCTTGCAGCGGAAAACGCGGTCCCTGACGGGTGTATCTTAGGCCTTTGAGTTCTTGACTGACCGTTCCCGGCGTGAGTGCCAGCAGCGTATGGGCAGCACTATTTCTAAGTTCGGCAGTCAGGTAGCCCGACTTTACGACAAGGAGCCGCACGTCCTGCATCCCGATACCGAGGCGCTCCAGATCGTGCGGGTAGTGGTAAGGACGGCGCACCGCTGTGAGGATCAGTGTCACACCCTGGACCTGCACCACGGCCTGACGGTCGCGCTCGGTCTCGGCTGGATAGAGGGTGACGACTTTGGCCTCGATGCCGACAGGCCGGCTCATCTCCGGGTCAAGCGTCGCGCCGACGCTCAGCTTCAGCTCAGCGCCCACACCCGCCTCGTAACAGGCTACCGTTGCGGGAGCGTCCGCCAAACCAGCCACGACCGCGCTCTGAACGTCGCGCCGAAGCAGTTCGGCCAGCACGAACGTCGTGTCGGCCACGCCTCCACCCGTCGGGTTGTCGCCGGAATCCGAGAGGATGATAGGGCCATCTGTAAGTTCGGCAATCCACTCGAGGCATTCGTCCAGGCTCCCGGCCCGCACCCCGAAGTGAAAGTCATGGCGGGCGTCCCAGTACCGTTGCGCCAACGCTGCCGCCTCGCGCCAGAGCACCGCGTTATCGGTTCCGGTCAGAACCGCGCTCGCCTGCGCCCTTGGCTCGTCCGCCCAGACGTACCCGACGAGCAGCGAGGCGTCGAGAACGCCGTCTTTCGCGTCGATCTCGGGCAGGCTCGCGTACAAACTGGCGGCGGGTTCGTCCTCGGTACTGGTCATCTCGCCGGGGAGCACGACCGGCACCGGAACCCAGACAATGTGCGGGCGGTAGCCACCGTGCAAGGCGTCGACCAGCATAGTGCAGGCGCGCTGTCTGGTCTCGAGGCGGTCGATATGCGGCGCTGTGCGAAAGGCCGAAAAGATGTCGAGCGTCTCGGCGATGCGCTGCGTTACGTTGCCGTGCAGGTCATAACTCGCGGCGATCAGGCAGTCCGGCCCGACAACCTCCCGCGCTGCTCCTATCCAGTCTCCTTCGGCGTCGTCCATACCGAACACGTTCAGCGCGCCGTGCATGTCGAGGTAGAGGCCGCCTAAGTGACCGAGCGCCCTGAGGCGGTCCAGAAACTCGGCTTTGAAGGCGTCATAGACCTCTCTGGGTACCGGCCCACCGGGAATGGCTGCTGCGTAGAGAGTCGGCAGGAATTCCGCGTCGTAGGCATCCAGAAAGCTGTAGGACGGGTGCTCGCGCAGGCTCTCGCCGCGCAACACGCGAAACGCCTCCAGCGGGGTCGGGACGGGATTGAAGGTGCTCGATTCGGTATGAATGCCCCCAAAGGCGATGCGAAAACTCATGACAGGCTCCTTATCAGCGCCGCGATGGACGCTTCGTCGGTCCACGCGGGTGTTCCAAAGGCAAAAGGTAAGAGAGAAGGTTGGACAGGACGCTGAGCGGAAAAGTGGACTTCGGTGACGCCTGTATCGCGGATGAGTTGCGCCGCATTCGAGGCGCGAACACCCCCACCCGCCATCACGACGAGACGGTCGCCCGCCTGTTCGACGAGCGCGCGCAGCATGCGAGCACCCGACGGGGCGTCTCGAGCCTGCCCCGAGGTCAGGAGGCGCGGAATGCCGAGCGCCACGAGCTGCTCGAGGACCTTAAACGGTTCACGGCACACGTCGAAAGCGCGGTGAAAGGTCACGGGAAGGGGATGCGCCGCGTCGAGAAGTCGCGTCATAGCCCCGAGATCGAGCGAGCCGTCCTTCTGAAGCGCCCCGAGCACCAGTCCGTCGATACCGGCCTGCTTGAAGAGCAGGATGTCCGAACGCATGACATCCTGCTCCTGCGCCGAATAGCAAAAGTCTCCGCCGCGTGGGCGAACCAGGACGTGAACAGGAATCCGGGCGTTCGCACGAGCGAGATGGACGAGCCCAAGGCTGGGCGTCACGCCCCCTTCGGCGAGCGCGCTGCATAGCTCGACGCGGTGCGCGCCCGCCCCTTCGGCGGCACACACTCCCGCAACATTTTCGGTGCAGACCTCGAAGGTCAGCTTGGATGACCCAGCGGGTTCAGGGCTCAAGGTTCAGGCGATATCGGCGAGAGCCTGCCCCAACAGCTTGCAGCCTGCCCGCATATCCTCCGCCGAGACGTTCAGGTGCGGCGCGATACGGTTGACGTTGCTGTAGCGTCCACCCTTACCGATAAGCAAGCCGCGCTTGCGGGCCGCGTTGACGAGCGCATTGGCCCGGGCCGCATCGGGGTTTTTCGTTCCCGGTTGGACCATCTCGAGCCCCTGCATCAGCCCCATGCCCCGCACATCGCCGATAAAGTCGTACGTTTCGCCCTGCTCGTCCAGGAAAGCCCGCAGGGTATCCCCCTGAACCTCGGCATTCTCCCAGAGCCGATGCTTTTCGATGTACGAGATCGTCGCGTAGGCCTGCGCCATCGAAACCGGGTTGCCCCCGTAGGTCGAGAGCGTCAGACCCTTCATCGCCTCCGCGATTTCCGGCGTCATGATGGTGGCACCCACAGGGGCACCATTGGCAATGCCCTTGGCAAACGTCATGATGTCCGGCTCGACGCCCCAGTGCTCGATCCCGCACCAGTAGCGGCCCGTGCGCCCCCAGCCCGTTTGCACCTCGTCAATGATCAGCACGCCCCCGGCAGCCTTGACAAGCGGCAGAATGCGCTTGAAGTAATCTTTCGGCACCACTCCGAAACCGCCCACACCCTGAATCGGCTCCGCCATAAACGCGGCGATCTTGCCGTCGGTACAGGTCGCCAGAAAGTCCTCGAGGTCCTCGACCAGAAAGTCCAGATACGCCTCTTCGCTCATGCCCTCCGGACGGCGGTACAGGTTGGGCGAGCGAACATGCTTGATAGTGCCGTCGTAGACGCCACCCTGCTTCCAGGGTGCGTGCGCGGTCATCGCCATCATCGAGGTGGAGCGTCCGCTGTAGGCGTGGCGCAGCGCGATGATGTCGGTATTGCCGGTATAGACTCGAGCCGCCATGATCGCCGTTTCATCGGCCTCGGTGCCGGAATTGGTAAAGAACGAATA
>JBMDWS010000019.1:0-4316 GCA_048594695.1 Truepera sp.
GCAGGCGGGGTCGTCCATGCGCTCACGCAGCGTCTCCGCTCGCTGCCGTAGCAGAACGGGCACCGCTAAAGGCGCGTCAGCAGACCGCTCTCGACGGTCAAACCGGGGCCAAACGCGACCGCGCAGACCCGCTCACCCGTACTGGCCTCTTCAAGCATCTCGCGAAGGACGAAGAGGATGGTCGCGCTACTCATGTTGCCGTAGTCGCGCAGCACCCGGCGCGAGGGGGCGAGGGCGTCCTCGGGGAGCGCCAGGCTCGCCTCGACCTTGTCGAGAATCGCCCGCCCGCCCGGATGAATGCCCCAGTGGTCGATATCGTCTGGGGTCAGCTCGTACTGCGCGAACAGGGGTGCGAGGGCAGAATGGATATTAGCCCCCAGAATGTCCGGGACGTAGCTCGAGAGGACGATGTCGAACCCCTCATCGCCCACGGTCCAGGCCATGTCGGCCTCGCCGACCCCGACGGGGGTCAGGGCAGTAGCCAGCCCGCTCAGTTCATAGGCGGCTGCCTCCGGCTCCCGGGCACTGACCAGCGCTGCCCCGGCCCCGTCGGCAAAGAGTGAACTCGAGAGCAGCCTGTCCGGGTCGCCACTGAGTTGCAGGTGCAGCGTGCAGAGCTCCAAACAGACGATGAGCACGACGGCGTTCGGGTCGGCTTCGCAAAATGCCTTGGCCATGCGCAGCGCCGGAAACGCTGCGTAGCAGCCCATAAAGCCTAAATGAAAGCGCTGCACAGTCGGGCGCAAGCAGAGGTCGCGGACCAGGAAGTAGTCCGGGCCAGGCGCAAAAAAGCCTGTGCAGGAAACCGTGACGACGTGGGTGACGTCGCCTGCGGTAAAGTTCGGATGCTCGCTCAGGACGCGTTCGGCTGCCTCGCGAAAGAGCGGACGCGCCGCCTCGGCGTAGAGGTCGTTGCGGACCTTGGTTGACGGGGAGGTATAGGTGCCCGCCTCATCGAGAAACAGTCCGCTGGTCTCGGCTGTGTCTGGCGCAAAGTCTGCGACGGCACTGTAACGCGTTTCGATGCCCGACTGACTGTAGAGGCGGTGGACGAGCCGCTGGGCGAGGCGATTGTCGCCCAGGCGCGCCTTGAGGCTGTCGCGGGCGTGACTCTGCGGAATGGCGTAGCGCGGCACAGCCGTGGCGAGCTGGTGGAGGTAAACGCGCGTCATTCCCTACTCTACGCGCTCTTCATGGAGACGGCAGGGGGCTGGCTGACGGTTGATGACGGGGGCGGGGTCAAAAAAATGCGCCCGTTGAGGACGCTGATAGTTCTATGTTACACCTGTATGCGCTATTCGTCAAGACTATGCCCCCGGCACACGCTTGAATGGGAAAATCGGGGCCGAACGGGCCTTAAGCCCGTCTGGATACCGGGTTAAATATAGGTTTCAACACGGCTTATCACGGTATTTACTTCTTCTCCGCTAAGCGTGAAGGTGGCCTCGAGCGTCCCTTCTGCTCCGGTAAACACATAGGTCGTGCTGCTGGCGCTCGCTGCCGTGAGGCTGCCCTGGTAGCCCAGGGCGTGAAGGGAGTTCCAGTAGTTCCCAACGACTTCGGAGAGGCTGGTGTAGCTGTGCGAGGCGACGTAGTCGCTGCTGGGGTCGACATGCCAAGTGGCAAGTGTAAGGGCGTCGGTTCGGGGGGTGGCAGCGTGAACGGTTCCGGCAGTGAGGGTGAGGGCAATCAGTGTAGTCAGTAAGCGTTTCATCGTCGTCTCCTATTGGGTGCGGCTCGAGTTCGCCGCTGTCTTGGAATGAGTATGGCGGCGTGTGGTGCGTGTCCTGTGACGGTTATGTGCGGGTTTGGTGCGGAGGCTAGACTTAAAGCGTGATAGGAGAAGCATGATCGGAATTATCGGAGCCATGACCGAAGAGCTCACCGGGCTGCTCGAGGCGTTGACGGACAAAAACGAGGTGCGGCAAGGCGGCTTTACGCTCTACCGAGGAGCCTTGCAGGGTAAAGTGGTGCTTATCGCGCAGTGCGGGATCGGTAAGGCCAATGCAGCGGCGCTGGCGCAGACGCTGGTGCTGGGGGGTGTCAGCCGGGTTCTCTTTACGGGTGTCGCGGGGGCGGTCGGCGAGGGCCTCCGGGTCGGTGACATCGTTGTTTCTTCCGACGCCGTGCAGCACGACGTGGACGTCCGGGCGCTCGGGTATGAACGGGGCGTGGTTCCGGGTGAGGGTCTTGCCTGGCCCGCTGACGAAGCCTTGCAGCGGGCCGCGCTCGAGGCAGCGTCGGCGCTCCCGGAGGTCGTGGCAGGGGAAGTCCGTGTCGTGCCGGGGCGCGTTTTGTCGGGCGATCAGTTTATCGCCGACCGTGACAAGGTCGCCGAACTCCGTGAAACCTACGGCGGCGCCTGCGCCGAGATGGAAGGGGCCGCTGTCGCCCAGATCTGTAGCCGTGCGGGCGTCCCGTTCGTCATCATCCGCTCGCTCAGTGACAGCGCCGACGGGAGTGCGGAGACGGATTTCCGTTCATTTACCCAACTGGCGGCCCGGCGAGCCAAAGCTGTCGTGCTGAATATGCTGGGCAAAATATAGTCCGGAGAGGTATTTGTCGGTTCGGGTCGATCTGTTATAGTGCCCTAGCAGGGGAGTAGCCACCCACGGGACGACCGTAGGGGTTGGGCGTCGTCAGCACGAAAAGCATTTCCATCAGCTTTTCCGGCGTCCAAAAATAGTGCGAGACCTGAACCAACCTGCATACAGTTGGAGAAAGGCTTCTGCATGGCGACCCTCGAGGTGCCGCTAGTTTTCTGGATTGGGTTTTTGGTTTTCGTGCTGGCAATGCTGGCGCTCGACCTAGGTGTTTTCAACCGCAAGGCGCACACCGTCAGCGTCAGGGAGGCGGGGATCTGGACAGCGGTCTGGGTTTCGCTCGCGCTCCTCTTTAACGTCGGCCTCTATTTCTTCGCCGGGGGGCAAGTCGCTTTAGAGTTTTTGACCGGCTACCTGATCGAATACTCGCTCTCGGTCGACAACATCTTCGTCTTCGTCCTCATCTTCTCGGCGTTCAATGTGCCGAGCCAGTACCAGCACCGCGTGTTGTTCTGGGGGATTTTGGGCGCGCTCATCATGCGCGGCGCGATGATCGCAGCGGGCGCGGCGCTCATCAGCAATTTCGAGTGGATCATCTACATCTTCGGGGGCTTTCTGGTCTTCGCGGGTATCCGCATGTTCTTCAGTCATGAAGAAGAATCGGTCGACATCGAGAATAACGGCCTGCTCAAGTTCGTTCGGCGGCTCTTCCCCGTAACGGACGGCTACCGCGAATCGAAATTCACTGTCGTCGAGGGGGGCAAGCGGATGATCACCCCGCTGCTCCTGGTCCTCGTGATGATCGAGCTGACCGACCTCGTGTTCGCTGTCGATTCGATTCCCGCGATTTTTGCGATCACGCAGGAACCTTTTATCGTCTTCACGTCGAATATCTTCGCCATCCTCGGTCTGCGCAGCCTCTACTTCCTGCTAGCCGGGATCATTCACAAGTTCGTCTACCTGCGACTCGGCCTGGCGTTCGTCCTGACCTTCGTCGGGGTGAAGATGCTGCTCCTTATCTGGCACATTCACATCCCGATTCTCCTGAGCCTGGGCGTCATCATTACGGCGCTCGCCGTCAGCATCATCGCTTCGCTCATGAGCCCCAAGGCCAAGGAGGCCGAACGGAAGAAGATCGAAGAGGCCGAGACCAACATCCCCGAGGTCCCGGATTCGCGGGGCTAAGCCGTTAGAGCAACAAGCGAAGCGCCGTGAGGGTAGTAACTCACGGCGCTTCGCTTTGACTGTTCGGGTTTCGATAGCGTTCCTATAGGCGTCCTTCAAAGGGTGAGCAGGTAGAGCAGCGCCGCCGCGTCCCACGCCTGCGGGCGGCAGGCCACCGGGTAGGGAACAGGCGGGGCGTCGCTCCTTGGATAGCCCGCGATGAGTTCCGGCAGGCGCCCGTCGCCCTGGCTGGCAGCGAGGTCGTAGAGTGCCTCGCGGATGCGGGCGGCTTCCTCCCTGAACCCGTACCGCGCCAGTCCGCCCGCGACGAGCGCCGTGTCGTGGGGCCAGACCGAGCCATTGTGATAGGATACCGGGTTGTAGCGCACCTCGCCCGTGCCGAGCGTGCGAATTCCCCAGCCCGACCAGTTGGCCTCCGAAAAGAGCGTCTCGACGAGCGCAGGCGCAACGTCGTCTGGCACAATGCCTGTCCAGAGCAGCTGCCCGGCATTCGAGTTTTGCACTGCCAGCGGCGTCTTGTCTCCGTCTAGCGCCATCGCGTAGGTCTTTAGCTCAGGCAGCCAGAAAGCCTCGTGAAAGGCTGCTTTG
>JBMDWS010000190.1:0-8836 GCA_048594695.1 Truepera sp.
TTCTTCGTAGTCCTCTTCGGTAACTTCACCCTCGTCAGCACCGTCATGGGCATCCTCGTCATCCATAGGTAAACCGATCGGATTCCGCAAATCATCGCTCATATGTCGACCTCCGATCTCATGATGCGCGTTCAGAGGCACAAAGTTTGTAGACCGGAGAAACGTTCCCGGTTGCCACGCAGAAATAAGCCGGGCGAAGCGTTCCGATAAGGCTGTAGCCTCTTTCGTCCCTGCCGGAGCCAGTCTTGCTACCATACGTACATGTTGCTCGACCTTGCCATTATCGGGGCTGGCCCCATTGGAACCGAAGCTGCCATCCGTGCCAAACGGGCGGGTCTCTCCTATGTGCTCTTCGACAAGGGCGCGATGGTCGACGCGATCTACCGCTGGCCCACCTTTTTGACCTTTTTTACCACCAGCGAACGCCTCGAGGTCGGCGGGCACCCACTGATTAGCGCGACCGACAAACCCACGCGCCGCGAAGCGCTCGAGTACTACCGCAAGGTCGCGCAGCGCGAACATCTGAACGTCCGGCTCTTTACCCCCGTCACGCAGGTCCGGCGCGTACAGGACGGCTTCGAACTGAGCGTCGAACCCGAAAACGCACCCGCCGAAACCGTCCGGGCGCGCAAGGTCGCTGTCGCTACGGGCTACTTCGATACACCCAACAAGCTCGATGTTCCCGGCGAAGACCTGCCGAGCGTCTCACACTACTTCGACGAACCGCACCTCCACTGGGGCCGTAACGTGACGATTGTCGGCGCAGGCTCATCGGCGGCCGATGCAGCGCTCGAGCTGTTCCGCGCAGGGGCCAACGTCACGATGGTTCACCGGGGTGACGGCTTTCGCCACAGCCTCAAGTACTGGATTCGCCCGAACCTCGAGAACCGCATCAAGGAAGGCTCGATCACCGCGCACTTTGACAGTGTGGTCAAGGAGATCACGCCCCACGAAGTCATTATCGAAAAAGACGGCGAGACCCTCGCCATCCCGACCGACGTAACCTTCGCACTGACCGGCTACTACGCCGCACCAGGCGCCTTTTTGGAGGGTTTGGGCGTCGCCTACAACTCCGAAGACCATTCGGTCGAACTCGATCCGGAAACGTTCGAGAGCAATGTGCCCGGCCTCTACTTCATCGGTTCGTCGGGTTTCGGCTCCCGCACCGCCGACGTATTTATCGAAAACGGCCTCGTTCACGCGGCGCAGGCTCTGGACGACATCGCCCAGAAACTCAGGAAGCCGGAGCCCGTAAAGGTTTAGACTGGACGCCCCGACCCTGCTAGACGAGCGGCCTGAGCAGCACACTCGCGTCGCGCCAGCCGTAAGCCACGGCCCGCAGTGACATGTCGGCGATCTCGACGGTCTTGCTGTCCAAGAGTTCGCCGCCAATCCGCTCATAGAAGCGGCAGGCAGCATTGTCCTCGAGCACCCAGGTGATCATGCTTTCGCGCCCCTCTGCGATGAGCCGCTCGGCAACCGCCGCGACCAGGCGCTGACCCAAACCGCGCCGCTGATAGGCGTCTAGAACATAGATCGCGTAGAGTTCGCCGCCAAAGCCTCGAGACTCAGGTGTCTCACCGTTGACCGCGCCACCTCCGGCAAAACCCACAACCTCTCCGCCATCATCGGCGACCATGACAAACGACGTGCTGTCCGGAACGAACGCTGCTTGCCACACAGTCTCACGCGCATTGTAAGACAGGTTGTCCAGGTAGCTTTTGGGCATCAGGTCGCGGTAGGTCGTGCGCCAAGAATCCACGTGGACCCGGGCAATGGCAGGAAGGTCGTCGGGGCGAGCATCTCGAATCTCCATGACCTGCCCATCATAACGAAGTGCGCTTGCCGAGCGGGCCGCAAACAATACGCCCGAAATCCAGACATATAGACTCGACTGTAAGCGTCCGGGAGCAAAAGTTCGGGCCAAATGGTAGAGTCCGGCTGATGAACGACACCGAAAAAGACTTTTTGAAAGCGCTCCTGCAAGCGCCCGGAACCAGCGGTTTCGAGGCCAAACCCGCCGACGTTTACGCGGCGCAAGCCGAACATTACGGGGCTGACGTCAGCCGAGACGCCTACGGCAACGTCTACGCGAGCTTCGGCGCGGGCCAGAAACCCAAAGTCATGCTCGCCGGGCACCTCGACGAGATCGGATTGATCGTCACCTATATCGACAAAGAGGGGTTTATCTATTTCAAGGGCGTGGGCGGCTGGGACTCGCAGCAGCTCGTCGGGCAACGGGTACGCGTCGTCGGCCACAAGGGTGAACTGATGGGCGTGATCGGCAAAAAGCCCATTCACTTGATGGAAGCCGACGACCGCAAACGCGTGTCGCAGATCGACTCGCTGTGGATCGACATCGGGGCCAAGAGCGGCGACGAAGCCAAGACGTACGTGCGGGCCGGGGACTTCGCGGTGATCGAACAGCCCTTTCTCGAGCTGCTCAACGGACGGATCGTCTCCAAGGCTATCGATAACCGTCTGGGGGCCTATATCGTCCTCGAGGCGGCCCGGCGTGCTGCCGAGAAGGGGAACGCCGAAGTGGTCGCGGTCGGGACGGTGCAGGAGGAGATCGGTGGGGTCGGCGCGTACATCGCCTCGCACCGGCTCGAGCCCGACGTAGCCATCGCTGTCGATGTAACTCACGCCACCGACGTACCGACCGTGGACGTCAAACGTGAGGGCGAAAAACCCTTCGGCTCCGGCCCGGAACTCGCCATCGGTTCGTATGCCCACCGTGAGGTCACGCGCCGCCTTATCGAAACGGCGGAGGCCGAGGGCATCCCCTACAGCATCGGGGTGGCCCCGGCGCACACCTACACCGACGCCGACGACATCGCCAAAAACCGGGGCGGCGTGCCGACAGCGATCGTCAGCATCCCCAACCGCTATATGCACTCGCCTAACGAGATGGTGGACCCGGAGGACATCGAAAACGTCATCCGCCTGATTGCGGCCTTTATCGGGGGGCTCGAGGCGGACGTCGCGTTCAGGCAGTAAACCTTTTAGACGTTTAGGCAAACACCTGCTGCCGCCACGCCTCGTACAGCCCGATGCCGACGCTCACCGCTAGGTTGAGCGAACGCGCACCGGGCTGCATGGGAATCCGGACCTGGGTGCAGGCCTCCCGCACGACCTCCGGCAACCCACGAGACTCAGGACCAAAAAGCAACACGTCGCCGGGTTCATAGGTCACGTCGCTGTAGCCAACCTGCGCCTTGGTGGTAAAGGCGAAGACCCGGTTGCGGCTGAAGGCGGACGCAAACACCTCGTTGAAGGCCGTATAGGACGCGTGCTCAGTGAGCCGAGTGTCCTGCCAGTAGTCCATCCCGGCACGCCGTACGGCCTCATCGGACAACCGAAATCCGTAGGGGCGAATGAGATGCAGTTCAGCCCCGGCCCCCACACAGGTCCGGGCGATGTTACCGACGTTGCCCGCGATCTCCGGCTCGAGCAGCGCCACATGCAGCATCAGCGAAGCCTTTCAGCCACGAGCGAGGCAGCGATACCCCACATGACCAGAGCGATGAGCACGTCCAGCACGCGCCACGCGAGCGGACGGCGAAAAAGCGGTCCGAGGCGCTGCGCCCCGTAAGCGAGGCCAAAAAACCAGAGGCTCGAGGCTGTCGCCGCACCCAGCCCGAAGGAGAGCCGGGACGCCCCCGCGAACTGTCCCCCGATGCTCCCCAGAAGCACTACGGTGTCGAGGTAGACATGCGGATTGAGCAGGCTGACCGCCAGCGTCGTCAGGACGATGTTACGGGGCGACGCAGGCGAGGGTGTGGCCTCCGCCTCGAGCCGCCCCGGTTTGAGCGCCGACAGAAAGGCCCGCAGGCCGTAAACGAAGAGAAAAAGTGCTCCGCCCCAGGCGGCAATGGCGGTAAGGATAGGCTGGCTCGAGATTAGACTGCCAAGCCCTGCGACCCCCAGCGCGATGAGCAGCACGTCGCAGAGCGTGCAGACCAGGGCCGTCAGGAAGACGCCCTGACGCCGGAGGCCTTGCCGCAGCACGAAGGCGTTTTGCGCCCCGATGGCGATAATCAGACCCGCGCCGAGTCCCAGACCCTGTATAAACGCTAAAGCCACTTCTGCGTGCGAAACCAGAAGAGCAGCCCGCCTGCCGAGAGCAGACAAAGACCGATGATAAGACCAAATGCCCAGGGTTTATCCGCCAGCGGCAAGCCGACGTTCATCCCGAAAATGCCCGTGATCCAGGTTGGAATCGCGACCATGATGGTTGCGACCGTCAGCACCTTGACGACCGCGTTGACATTGTTCGAGATGACCGAGGCAAACGCACCCATCATCGAAACGAGGATGTTGGTCGCAATATCGGTCATTTCGATAGCCTGGAGGTTTTCGATCAGCACATCCTCGAACAGGTCGTGGTCGTCCGGGTACATCTCGAACACGCGGTCGCGGCGGATGCGCTCCATCATCAGTTCGTTGGCCTTAAGCGCCGTTTTGAAGTAGACGAGGCTCTTTTCATAGCGCAGGAGCCCCAGCAGTTCGCGGTTTTGCGTCGAGGTCTCGAGGCGCGTCTCGATGGCGTCCACCTGACGGTTTATCTGCCGCAGATCGAGCAGATAGCGCTGCGCCACGCGCAGGAAGATCTGCATGGTAAAGCGGTTGCGCTTGACTGTGCTGAGCCCCCGGATGCGCCCCGCCTTGACCTCTTCCAGAACCGGATTGGTCACGGTGCTGACCGTGACTAGCGCCGCTGGCGTGTGGATGATGCCGAGCGGCAGGGTGTCGAAGGGGACGTCGGCCTCGTCGCCGAAGGCAAACGAGGTCTGCATGACGATAAGGATGTACTCGCCGTCCCGCTCGAAGCGTGGGCGCTCATCAAGGTCGAGTGAGTAGAGCAGGTAGTCTCTCGGCACGTCGTAGTGCTGCGAGAGCTGAGAGAGTTCCTCGGGCGTCGGGCTTACGACGTTAATCCAGCAGCCGGGTTCGTAGGAGCCGAGCTTGGTCAGGGAGCCGCGCACGCTCCGAAAAAACTCGATCACGTCGGACCCGGAGGGGAAAATGGGGCAAAATACATCACGTCCTCCATTCTAGCGAACCGCATAAGGCCCGCGTCAGGGCATACCCGGCGTCCACCGTATAGTAAATCCATGACGTTGCCGCTCGAGGTTACCCCCGGTGCAGCGTGGTTCGTGCGCTGGCAGGCAGACCTGAACCCCGCACGCCGCGCCGTGGTCGGGGCGCTGCGCGAGATGGTTCAGCAGCCCTACCTCGTCGGTGGGGCCGTGCGCGATCTGCTGCTGGGATGCCCCGTGCGGGACCTGGACGTGGTTCTGCTCGAGACCCTAGGGCCTGTCGCCGAGAACCTTTTACACATGTTCGGGGGCACGCTCACGCTTCACGAACCCTTTCTGACCGGTTCGCTCGACCTTCCGGACGGAACAACCCTCGACCTGTCGCAGGCGCGACTCGAGCACTACGCAGTACCGGGCGCACTACCCAGTGTCTTGCCGAGCGATCTGACCCACGACCTCTACCGCCGTGACTTTACGGTCAACGCGCTGGCGCTCAGCCTGAACCCACCCTATGACCTTATCGGCGTCGATGGCGCAAGGGATGACCTGCGTGCCCGGACACTCCGCGTTCTTCACGAACGGTCGTTTGTCGACGATCCCACCCGGATCATCCGGGGGACACGGCTCGGAGTGCGCCTTGGTTTTACCTTCGATACGCACACCGTAGATGCCCTGCGTCACGCTCTCGCTGCTGGGGCCGGGGACTGGGTCAGCCCGATCCGCCGTAAAAACGAACTGCTGCTCTGTCTGGAAGAACGCGCCGCCGCGCCGGTCATCACCGAACTCGGTGCAATCGGGGTGCTGCAGGCCTTTTACGGGCTCGAGGACACCCCTCTGCTGACCGAACTCGATACACTCCGGCAGACTGAACGGGTGGGGCTTGAAAGCTACCTGCTTGCACTGCTGCTCCCCCTTTCAGCAGACGACGCGACTACTTTTGTCCGGACGTTCGGCTTTCCCCAGCGCTTCTTATCGGCCAGAGCGCGTCTGCTGCATCAGGAGCCTGCCAAGACCTCTGCTGAAGCGGCGCTCACAAGCGTTTTATATGCTGAGAAAACGCCGCCTTACCCGCCGGTCCGGGGGAGAGACGTGTTAAGCTTGGGCCTACCAGCGGGGCCCAAAGTCGGCGCGGTACTGCGAGAGTTGGGACGAGCACGCGGCAGCGGCGAGGTCGCGTCTTTTGCTGACGAATGGGAGCTTGCCCGCCAGCTCGTGCTGAAAACGCTTCAGGAGAACGCATGATCATCAGGTACATTCAGGACAACAACACGACCAACCTCATTATCGGGGCGCTCGTCATGGTGATCGCGCTCGTGTTTCACAACGTCTTTCAGTCGTACGTCGCCTCGCGCTACGGCGATAACAACCCGAAGTTCGCGGGCTTCATGCGCTTCGACATCCAGCGCCAGCTCGACCCAATGGGCGTGCTCTTTCTCTTTCTCCTCGGCTTCGGCTGGCCCAACCCTATTCCCGCCAACAGCCGCAACTACCGGGGGCGGGGTACACAGGAGGCCTGGGTCTGGTACAGCGGGCCACTCGCGTACTTGATCGTCGCATTTGTAACGGCGCTTGTCGCTGCTATTTTCGCGTCTCTGGACAGCCTCGACCTCGCCCGCGCCTTCGGCTACGCCTCGGGCATCGCTGTCTTGCACGCGGTCATCAACCTTTTTCCGATATTCCCTCTCGACGGGGCCAAAGCAGCCCTCGCCTGGGGCAACCCGAGTGTTCGCCGCTTCGTGCAGCAGATGGCTTCGTTTGGACCCTTCGGTTTTATCATCTTCTTTTTCGTGCTCAACTACCTCGGTGTGACCAGCAGTCTGCAATTTTTCTTCCAGAGCCTCATCTTCAGGCTGATCGATCTGATTCCGGGTCTCTAGATGCTCCTGCAACTGCTGCAAGCCTCCCCGCTGACCTTCGCCATCGTTGCGGGGGTGCTGCTCTACAGTCTCGCGCTACACGAGCTCGGGCACGCCTGGGTCGCCGACCGGATGGGCGACAAGACAGCCCGCAACCTAGGCCGCGTCACGCTCAACCCGTTCAAGCACCTCGAGCCGCTCGGAACGCTGCTGCTGCTGCTCGTCGGATTCGGCTGGGCCAAGCCCGTTCCCATTCAACCCGGGAACTTTCGCAATTACCGCGTCGGCATGTTTTGGGTGTCCGTTGCGGGGATTCTCGTCAACCTGGGGATCGCGGTCATCGCGCTCATCATTCTGGCCTCGCTCGGTGTGCGTCTGAGCGCGGCAGGACAGGTTGTTGGCATCGACACGCCGACCGAACTCGGTCTTTTCTACGCGGCGCGCATCAACATCCTGCTGGCCGTTTTCAACCTGCTGCCGATTCCGCCGCTCGACGGCTCCAAAGTCCTGCAAGCCTTCTTGCCGAAAGCCGCGCAGCAGGCGATGTGGCAGCTCGAGCGCTACGGCTTTCTCATCGTGGTGCTCGTGCTCGTGTTGCTCCGCGATCAGGTCTACGGCCTCATCAACTTCGTCACGGGCGCTCTGATGAGCGTGATCCTGGGCGTAGCTTGACAGGCGTAAGCTTGACAGGCGTGGCTTGACACCAGAGAGGCCGGACCCCGCACGGGCCAAAGCGTTCGGGGCGTTCTACACGGACGCTGCCGTCGCCCGCTTCCTGGTGCACTGGGCCGTACGGCGACCCGGCGACACCATTCTCGACCCCTCCTTCGGCGGGGGTGTTTTTTTGGAGGAGGCGCGGGCGCACCACGCGGCCCTTGGTGGGTGCGGCGCACCGCCTATCTACGGGGTGGAGCTCGATCCTGTCGTCCACGCGCAGGTCGTTGACGACCTGCGGGGCCTTACAAAAGCGACCCTCATCCACTCGGACTTTTTCGCCCTCGAGCCAACCGACCTGCCTCCCATGCAGGCCGTCTTGGGCAATCCTCCCTTTATCCGCTACCAGAGTTTCGACCCTGAACGCGCCGCCCAGAGAACCCGCGCTCAGGGGGTCGCGCTGAACAGGCTCTCGAGTTCCTGGGCACCTTTTCTGATTCACAGCACAGCTTTTTTAAACCCCGGCGGACGCCTCGCTATGGTCATCCCCGCCGAACTCTTACATGCAGCCTATGCTCGCCCGGTTCTGGCGCACCTCACCCAGACCTTCGGGCGCGTCACGCTGCTCACCTTCAGAACGCGCCTCTTCCCCGACATCAGTCAGGACACGCTGCTCGTTTTGGCTGATGGAAAGGGCGAAAAGTTTCGCGGCCTCTACTGGCGCGATCTGGTGGGGCTCGAGGCCCTCCCCGACGACCCGGACACTCTCTCAGGGACAGCCGAACACCTCCCTGAAGGGGCGCTCCTTAGCGGGCAGGACAGGTTTGTGACGCACCTCCTACCGGCAAGAGCCCGCGACCTCTATCGCGAGCTGGCGCAGCACCCGGAGGTCTTTAAGCTCGGGGCGCTCGCGGAAGTCGGCATCGGCTACGTCACGGGGGCCAACAGCTTTTTTCACCTCTCACCCGAGCGGGCTGAAGCGCTCGGTTTGCCGCTTACCGTCCTCCAGCGAGCCGTATTTCGGGGCGCAGCTCTGACGGGCCTGCGATTTGACGCCGAGGACTGGCAGCAGGCCAGCGAACGGAGCACGGCAGGTTATCTCCTCAATGTTACGGGCGACGAACACCCGCCAGAGCTGAGGCGCTACCTCGAGACGGGCGAAGCTGAGAGCGTCCCGCAGGCCTACAAGTGCCGCGCCCGTACGCCCTGGTACCGCGTGCCGCACGTCTACCGACCCGACGCACTCCTGACTTATATGAGTGGTCTGAGGCCACAGTTCGTTGC
>JBMDWS010000191.1:0-3519 GCA_048594695.1 Truepera sp.
GCGTGTACGCCTGGCCGGGTTCGTGGACGGTGCAGGGCGACAGAGTGGTGAAGGTGTTGGAGCTGAGGCCTGGGGGGGGCTCGAGCGGACGCCCCGGCGAGGTCCTCGAGGTCTCGGCAGACGGCGTGCGTGTAGCGAGTGGTGAGCGCACAGTATGGCTAAGAACCGTGCAGCCCGCAGGCAAGCCGAGGATGACGGCGCGCGACTGGGCCAACGGCTATGGCGTTCGCAAGGGAACAGTTTTGGGAGACAATCATGGCTAGAGTTGCCATCGTCGGACGGCCCAATGTGGGCAAATCTAGCCTTTTCAACCGCCTCGTGGGGCGGCGCGAGGCCATCGTTGCGGACATGCCCGGGGTGACCCGGGACGTAAAAGAGGCGCGGGTCGAGGACGATCTGGGCCGCTCCTTTTCGCTTCTCGACACGGGCGGCCTGTGGTCGAACGACGAGTGGCAGGAACTCATCAAGGGTCGCATCGAGATGGCTCTCAGGAACGTGTACCTCGTCCTCTTCTGCGTCGATGGGCGCTCACCCCTGAGCACCTCCGACTACGAGGTCGCCGATTGGCTTCGCACCTTGAAAAAACCCGTGCTGCTGCTAGCGACCAAACTCGACGACGAGCGCCACGAGGAGAACCCGGACCTTTACGAGCTTTACGGGCTTGGCTTCGGCGATCCGCTCTTTATCTCGGCTGAGCACGCGCGCGGCACCTATGAACTCAAGGACACGATTTTCGAACGCCTGCCCGAAGATGCCGACGAGGCCGACTCCGAAGAGGTGCGGGTCGCGATCATCGGGCGACCCAACGTCGGTAAGTCGAGCCTGCTCAACGCGCTCGTCGGCGACGAACGCGTGATCGTCGCTAATCTGCCGGGGACGACGCGCGACAGCGTGGACGTGCGCTTCGACTTTGGGGGGCGGCCCTTTGTGCTGGTGGATACCGCCGGGATTCGCCGCAAGCCCGACGGCGACGTGGAGTACTACTCCAAACTCCGCAGCGAAGAAGCCCTTATGCGCTCAGACGTGGCGGTTCTGGTCATCGATCCTTTCGAGCTCGGCGATCACGAGCTGCGCCTCGCCAACCTCGCGCTGCACGCCGGGAAGCCTGTTGTTTTGACCATCAACAAGTGGGATCTGGTACCCGACGCGCAGCTTAAGGAATTCGAGAAAACGCTCGATCAGGAGCTTGCTCACGTCTCGTTTGCACCCCGGGTCTATACCAGCGCCATCAACGAGTACGGCCTGCACGACCTGCTGGCGACCGTCATACGCGTCTACGACACGGCCCGCATCCGCCTCCCGACGAGTGAGGTGAATGGGTGGCTCGAGGTCTGGACGCTGCGGCAATCCCCACCCAACTTCAAGGGCAAGCCGCTCAAGCTGCTCTACGGCACCCAGGCCGACGTAGCGCCGCCAACCTTTGTCATCTCGGTCAACAACGAGCAGTTCGTCACGCGGGCCTACGAACAGTACATCCTGAACCGCATCCGCGAGGATATGGGCTTTGCCGAAGTGCCCATCAGGCTGATCTGGAAAGCCCGTAAGGGTGAGGGCAAGCGTGTCCGGGTCTAACCTGTCCATGTGCCTTGTGTCTCTCGAGTAGCCGTTTGCGAGAGACCAAAGACGGCATTCACGTACAAGTTTTCGGTAGGGCTTTTGTCGCTAGGTGCTAACTTACTGCTATGAGGACATTAGCGAAAGTCAACCTTGCATAGCATGCAGTTCTCGAGTTTCTACGTTGTGAAGCTGTGATGGTCGTCGTCGTCTCTGGTCCGCCGTGCGTTGGCAAGACGGCAGTAGCAGAATCACTGGCCAGCGAGTTCGGCGTCCCCTTATTCAGTGTAGACCCGCTGCTACAAGTCTTGACACGACCGGAGTTGATGGCATCTCCAGACCAGTTCGGTCTAGGAGACGCCACGGCGAAAGAGCTCCAGACCGTTCTGCTCGAGCGTCAACTCGCGCTAGGTATCGGTGTAATCCTCGAACACACCGTGACCCGAGCGCTCAGAAAACGGTGGAGGGCAATCGCGGCGCGTTTCGACGCGCCTTACTTTGGGATCGAGTGCGTGTGTTCTGATCGCGCCCTCCACCGCCAACGGTTCGACTCGCGACCGGAGTTTCGCATTGGTGCGTGGTTGTTGACATGGGAGTTCGTAGAGCATTCGTTGGATACGTACGAGCTTGACGAAGAAGCCGCTATCGTACTGGATGCTACAAACTCACTGGAGCAGAACGTCGCGGCTGCCGCTGCGATCTTACGGGCATTCCATCTGCCCTCACCTCAACCGTGACACCCTCACGCTATCGAAGGTCGCGGTAAAGCCTGCGCCGCCCATCGAAACGAGGCCCAGTCGCACCGACGTGCCCAAACTGTGCGTCCAGGTGCCGCCGCGCACCCAGCCTTTGCCATCCTGCCGGGTATAGGCCGTATAGAACTCTTCCCCACCCCGGTTGCGACGAACGATCCGCAGGTCAGTCCAGTCTCCGGGTGGCCCTGCTACTGTATTGCCATAGCGCGGAAAACCCGCTGATACGGGGAAAAGCTCCTTGGCAAACTCGGTCTGGCGCGTTTCCCAGATCGAGGCGTGCGCGAGCTTAATGAAGTTGTCGTCGTCGCCGTAGACGATCAGTCCGGCCTGGACGTAGTTGAAGCAGCAGCCCTCGGCAGGAACATCGAGTTTGACACGGGCCTCGAGCACCAAATCGCCCGGCGGCAGCGCCCGCGTCAGGACGGAGGCGTTGTTGCTGTCCTCAAAGAGATCGGCGGCCTGCGTCGCGAAGGTCAAAACCCCATCGGCGACACTGTAGCCGCCCGCAGCAGGTTCACGGACCCAGCGCCAGGCAGAACCGAGGACGTCCCCGCGAAACGAATCGCTGTAGATTTCCCGGCCCGGCCTGTCGTCGCGGAGGGGGCGGAGCTGCACTCTCGAGCGTTGCCCCGGCTGCGCGGCGGGTGCGGCCTGAGAATCGTCCGAGGCCCAGCGCCCCGCACGCACGCTTGGCCAGCCGTCGACCCACTCGAGCGGGTCCAGTAAGACTGGGCGCTTGGTGAAGCCGACAGCCCCGTCAAAATAGGGGTCGGTGCGGTCGATGGCGTGATAGACCAGCCAGTCCTGACCGCCAAAGTCGGTGATCGTATCGTTGTGTCCGGTCCCAACCCAGCGGTTGCCGTTCATGCTGATCACGGGCGTCCCGCCCACACGTCCGGCAAGCAGCGAGACCCCCTCCCGGTCTACAAACGGCCCCAGTGGACTGCGTGAGCGCCCCGCAAACACGCTATATCCGGTCAGCGGCCCCCGGCAGCAGTCGGTGGCGGACGCCAGCAGGTAGTAGTAGCCACCGCGCCGAATGATCTGCGCGCCTTCGTAGCGGTTGGCGATGGTCACTTGCGTTTCGGTTTCGGGGAGGCTCGAGAGCCCGTCCGGCGCAAGTTCCCGAACGAACACGCCACCGTAGTACGACCCGTAGTAGATGTAGTGCTTGCCACCCGGTCCCTCGATCACCTCGGCGTCGAAGGTC
>JBMDWS010000192.1:0-5406 GCA_048594695.1 Truepera sp.
GTCGTGGGAATCGAAGCGTGCGTAAGGGCGTTACAGGAGATCGGCTACACGGGCGGCATCAGTGTTGAACACGAACCTGAGTTTTTCGACCCGTCTGAGGATTGCCGGGTCAACATCGCACAGCTGAAAGGATGGTTGGCATGATTACGGATTTAGGGCACACTGCGTTTGCGGTACAGGACGTCGACGCTGCACTGGCTTTTTACGACATCTTGGGGATTCGCGAAGCCTTTCGGCTCGAGCACGAAGACGGCTCGCTGATGCTCATTTATCTGCACGTTGCGGGTGACCGCTTTATCGAGATTTTTCCCGGTGGTCCGGGGCACGACCCGGCGCGTCAGGGAAGCTTCATGCACCTGTGCCTGTTGACCGACGACATTCGCTCGGTCGTCGAAACGTTGCGCGGGTCGGGCGTAGCCATCGACCGGGAGGTCACCGAAGGGCTAGACACCAACCTGCAAGCCTGGATTCGTGACCCCGACGGTAACGCTATAGAACTCATGCAGCTGAGCCCCGATGCGCCACAGCGCCGGGTCGCAAGAGGTGAACGGGTCTGATGGTCCGTTTCGACTTCTCCGGCTGGCACCTGGAAGCCCTCTCGGACGTGCCTGAAGCGGCGAGGCACGTTTTCCCGGCGACCGTACCGGGCTGCGTTCACACCGACCTGCTCGCTGCTGGCATCATCGAAGACCCGTACTGGGCGGAAAACGAGCCGCAGACGGCCTGGATCGGTCGCGCCGACTGGGGCTACAGCTGCACTTTCGACGTGAGCGCCGACACGCTCGAGGCCGAGCACCTGACGCTCGTGTGCGAGGGGCTCGACACGGTGGCAGAGTTAAGTGTCAACGGCGAACGCGTCGCGCAGACCGAGTCCATGCACGTGGGTTACCGCTTTGATATCAAACCGCTTGTCAAAGAGGGGGAAAACAAGCTCGAGATCATTTTCCGCTCGCCTGTTGCTTACAGCACAGCCCACAAAGAGCGCCTGGGCGACCGGCCCAACGCCTACCCGGACCCGCTGAACTTTATCCGTAAGATGGCGTGCAACTTCGGCTGGGACTGGGGGCCGACGCTCATCACCTCGGGCATCTGGCGGGAGATCTACCTCGAGAGCTGGAGCGGCGTGCGCCTGGGCAGTGTGCGCCCGCTCGTGCTCGAGGCGACCGAAGCGCGGGCACGGCTCGAGGTTTACGCCGAGCTCGAGGGCGACGTTGTGGGACTGCCCCTGCAAGCGAGTTTGACGGACCCGAATGGTGTTGTCGTGGCTCAGGCCGAAGAGGAGGCGTCCGCTTCCGGGGCCCCCCTGACACTCTCGGTCGACGCGCCGCAGCGCTGGTGGCCGCGTGGGCACGGCGAGCAGCCGCTCTACACACTGGTCGTCAGTATCGGGGAGTCTGTGTGGCAGGGACGCGTGGGCTTGCGCACCGCCGAGCTCGACACCATGCCGGACGCTGTCGGGGCAGCCTTTACGCTCAAGGTGAACGGCAAGCCCATCTTTTGCAAGGGGGCCAACTGGATCCCCGACGACTGCTTTCCCACCCGCGTCACGCCGGAGCGCTACAGAGCGCGGATCGTGCAGGCCTGCGACGCCCATATGAACATGCTGCGCGTCTGGGGCGGGGGCATTTACGAGCATGATGCCTTTTACGATATTTGCGACGAACTCGGTGTGCTCGTCTGGCAGGACTTCCTCTTCGCCTGCGCGGCCTACCCCGAGGAAGCGCCCTTTGGTGACCTTGTCGAAGAGGAGGCGCGCTATAACGTCACGCGGCTCGCGCCGCACCCGAGTCTGGTGCTCTGGAACGGCAACAACGAAAACCTCTGGGGCTATGAGGACTGGGGGTGGAAGCAGGAGCTGGAGGGGCGCACCTGGGGCAGAGGGTTCTACCTCGAGCTGCTCCCTAAAGTCGTCGCTGAACTCGACCCCTCCCGACCCTACTGGCCCGGCAGCCCCTGGAGCGGCGATGAGGCGTTGCCGCCGAACCTCGACACGCACGGCCCCATGCACATCTGGGACGTGTGGAATCAGATCGACTACACGCACTACCGCGACTACCGCCCGCGTTTTGCCGCCGAGTTCGGCTTTCAGGCGCCGCCCAGCTACGCGACACTTCAGGCGAGCATTCCCACGAATGACTTCTACGCGACCTCGCCCGCCATGCTCCATCACCAGAAGGCTATGGGCGGCAACGACAAGCTAATGAAGGGCCTTGCCAACCATTTCGGCATGGGTACCGAGGGGACGAAAGGCGATTTCGACGACTGGCTCTACCTCACGCAGCTCAATCAGGCGCGGGCGCTGACGCTCGGCGTTGAGTGGTTTCGCTCGCTCGCGCCGCGCTGCATGGGCGCGCTCTACTGGCAGCTCAACGACTGCTGGCCCGTGACCTCGTGGGCCGCCATCGACGGTTACGGGCGCGAAAAACCGCTCTGGTATGCCTCCAGACGCTTTTTTGCCGATCAGCATTTGACCTTCGGACCGGGCGACGTGGGCCTCAACCTGCTTGTCCTGAACGACACCGACACGGTCTGGGCGGGCGAGGTCTGCGTGCAGCGTCTGCAGTTCTCGGGCGCTGAGGCCGCTGCCGAAACCCTGCCCTTTTATGTCGCGCCGCGCAGCGTGGGGCGGCTCGAGCTGCCTGCAGCCCTCGCGAAGAGCGAGCGCCCGGAGGCCGAATATCTCGTTGCCCAGACCGGCGAAGAAAAAGCCACGTGGTTCTTCGCGCCGGACAAGGACCTCGAGTACCCCGAGGCGCGGGTGGAGGGGACGCTCGAGGGCAGCACGCTCACCCTCACGGCAGGCTCTTTGGTACGCGACCTGGCACTCTTCGTGGATCGGCTGAACCCGGACGCGACGGTGAGCGACAACCTGCTCACGCTGTTGCCGGGGGAGAGCGTCGCCTTGACGCTCACCGGACTCGAGGGGTTCACGGTAGACGATCTGTTGGCACACCCCGTGCTGAACTGCGCCAACAGGTTCGGGCACCGCGAGATGAAAACCAGCTCGTAGATTCGGGGTTCAATCCATGATCGAGCCGCAGCTCAGGTTCAGGACTGTGCCTGTCATCGCGCCTGCTGCGCCGGAGGCGGCGAAGACCGCTGCCCCGGCAACTTGGGCCAGGGTCGGGAGGCGTCCGAGGGCGGTACCGTCCTCCATATAGCGCCAGACGTCGCCTTTGGGTTCACCCGTTTTGTGCTCGCCCCACGTTTCCGGCAGCGCGTCGGGGCGCAAGCAGACGACGCGAACCCCCTTGGGTCCGAGTTCACCCGCGAGCGAGCGCGTAAAGGCTTCGGTGGCGGCGCAGGCTGTGCTGAAGCCGCCTGTCAGGTGATAGCGGCGGTCGCGCCCGGAGAGGCTCGAGGCCGACGTCGAGATCATCAGGATGACGCCTTGGCCCCGCTCAGCCATGTGCCGGGCTGCTGCTGTCGCCGTCAGGAAATTGGTTCGTGCTGCAGTCAGGATGGGCAGCATGAAGTCGTCTTCGGTCATCTCGAGGAGCAGTTGACCCTGCAGGTCGCCGCGTAGAGAGGTCGCGTTGACGAGAATATCGATGCGCCCTGCTGTGTCGACGACCCTCGCGAGGTGTTCCTCGATAGCCTCTTTCGAGAGCGCATCGGCCTGTGCGATCTCTGCAACGCCCCCATCATTGCGAATGTCCCCGGCGATCTTCTCCAGGGGTTCCAGGGTCCGGCCCGCGAGGTAGACGCTCGCCCCTTCACGAGCGAACGCCCTGGCAATGGCTTCACCAACAGCACCGCCGCCCCCGTAAATAACAGCTGTTCTGTTCTCGAGAATCATCTATGCCTTTCTACTGCGCGGATGTGGCTTGACTGAGCGTCGTGTTGGTTGTGATCACGCCCACGTGGCTATCTGGTTTGTGAGGCGCTCCAGGTGATGGGTCCAGCCTTCGGCATAGGGCCTGAGGTCGTCGGTGTCGTGCAGGAGGGTATGGGTGAGGACGAGCAGCGTTGCTTCTTCGTCAGCGTGCAGTTCGATGCGCACACGCGATTCGATTGGTTCGCCCTCGTACCAGGAGAACTCGAGCAGCGTCGGCGGTTCATACGCTGTGACGTGCCCCAGACTCGTCGGCATCCCGTTGTTGAACGAGAGGGTGTAAAGGCCGCCGACGTGCGGCTCGACCTGTACGGTCGTGAGCCAGATCGTCAGTTCTTTAGGTTCAACGAGGAGCAGCCAGACTTCCTCTGGAGTAGCCGAGAGACGCCGCTCGAGCCGAATACCCTTGCGCCCGTCTTCCTTGAAAGTGCTATGTAGCTCATTGGTCCGGGTCATTGGCCTCTCCCTTTTCGATAGATTCTTGCCGTTTTGCCTCGACTCGGGCCTCGAGTGCGTCAAGCCGGGCGCTCCAGAAGTGCCGGTAGTGCCCAAGCCAAGCGTCGAGTTCCGCTAAAGGTGCAGGCTCGAGACGATAGATGCGCCGTTGCCCTTCACCGCGTACGCGGACCAGCCCCGCTTCGCGCAGAACGCGCAGGTGGCGCGATACGGCGGGCTGACTCATGGAAAACGCAGCGCCCAGCTCGCCCGCTGAATGCTCACGCTCAGCGAGGAGCTCGAGCATCCGACGACGGCTCGGGTCAGCGAGGACTGAAAGTAGCTCTTCCACAGAAAAAATATAATCTACTCTTTATATAACAGTCAAGCTATACTCAAGACTATAGGATAAATCCTGCTGAACGCTCGATCTTTTTTCTGCGGAGGCGATATTCAGCTTTATAGACTTCTGCTAGGGGATTACATTTGGTGCTTGAGCTTGCCTAAAGAAGCTCGAGCTGTTACGCCTACCAGATATTGCCTCCGCGCCAGAAGACCACCCCGCGCAGGCTCAGCTGCGGGTCGTCTTTGGGCCGCACCACCGGCGGATAATTTGGGTTGGCCGGGTAGAGCACGATAAAGTCGCTGTCGGGCTCCTGCTCCCGAAAGAGCTTGACGATGAGTTTGTCCTCTTGGTGGTCGAAGCAAACCACGATGTCGTTGTGCTGCGGCATCAGCTGGGCCGTGTCGTAGGCGATCTGGTCGCCGTGGGCAATGCTCTTGGGCGAGCCTCTTACGCCCTTGCTGATCATGCAGTCGCCGTTAATAAGCGCGACACGCACGTCCTCGTGGTTACGCCCGCGCAGGTAGCTCTTGGGAATGGCCACCACATCTTCGGCCTGTTCCGGTACCGAGGCGCCTGCCGCCGCGCCGTTGTAGAGCGGAAAATATATATACTCGGGGTGAACGGAAAAGCGCAGCAGTGGGTCGGGTAGGAGGGCGCTCTGCACGTGTTTGTGCGGGATATCGAGCCCGAACTGCTCGGCGGTTTCGCGTGCTTCGTCGTCGCTCAGGCGGTAGGCCTTGAGGAGCGCCCAGACCCGCTCGGAGCGCCAGCGACGGAGGGCGCGCTCGAG
>JBMDWS010000193.1:0-5357 GCA_048594695.1 Truepera sp.
GACCTTCCCGGAGGCCCCGAGCTTCGGCAGCGAGCTGCGCCGCGTTGCGGGCGCCTATGGCGTTCTCGATGACGAGAAGGTGGTTTTTGCGGCAGCACCCGAGGGCGACGTGCGGGTGGCCGAGCGCGTCGTGGAACTCGCGCAGCGACTTTCCGGTGAGACCGACGGGCAGAACACACGCTTCACCTTCGGACAGACCCCTGTCGTGGTGACCGAACCCTATGAAGTTCACATAGACGGGACGGCGCTCTCGAGCGACGACGAGCGGCCCGAGGAGCGGGTGGACGGCGAAACGGCGACCTTCACCTTCGAGAGTGACGCAGGCATCGTCGTGGTGGACGGGGTGCCGCAGACAACGGGGGAGAGTTATACCCGCGCTGGGAGCACGGTGACCTTTAGCCGTCCGCTTCGGCGTAACGCTGAATTGCGGCAGTATCCGGGCGCGTACCTGACGGATTTCGAGGCAGGTGAGGTGCTGCTGGCAACACCGCCCCCAGCGGGTGCGACGGTCTGGACGAGCGAGTACACGGTCTACAGTGAGCCGGGCTGCGGTTCGGGAGTGCTCGAGTGTTTTCTGGCGCTGCCCCAGCACCCGGTGCCGTTCCCGCACTGGATTGCCGAGCGCATCGTGCCCTTTTTCAATAAGTTTCCCCTCACGGACGAGCGCAACATCGTTCGGGCCGTTCTCTACACGGCTGTCGGGACGCTCTCGGCGCTCGCTCTAGGGGCAGCAGTCGGCACGCTGCTCGCGGTTCTGTTCGTGATGGTGCGGCCCTTGGAGCGCGCCTTGGTGCCGTGGCTGGTGGCGTCGCAGACCGTGCCGATCATCGCGCTGGTGCCGGTGCTGCTGCTGGTTCTGGGGAACGCGGGCATCACTATCCAGACGAGTCTGCTTCCGACAGCGCTGATCGGCGCGTATATCGCCTTTTTCCCGGTGGTCGTCGGGACTGTCAAAGGCCTACGGTCGGTGGACCCCTTGGCACTCGACCTGATGAAGTCCTACGCGGCGACGGGCTGGCAGCTTTTTACCAAAGTCCGTTTCCCGGCGGCGGTTCCCTTCCTGTTCACGTCCCTGAAGCTGGCAGCGGCGGCGGCCCTCGTCGGGGCGCTCGTAGCGGAGACCGAATCAAACAACCGGCGCGGGCTGGGCTTTCAGATTCTGGGGCAGGTGCAGTCCGGAAATGTCGCGGACGTATGGATTCTACTGCTGACCTCGGCGCTTTTGGGTGTGGTGCTCGTCGGTCTGGTTGGTCTGCTGCAGCGGCTCATCGCGCCGTGGGAGCGGAAGTGAGGCCCGTTCTTGCTGGGCTGCTGATGCTCCTGGGGCTGGTGGGAGCCTTCTGGACTGTGACCGGCGACGTGAGCGGGGCGTACTGGCTGCGCTTCTGGGCCTTCTGGATCTTGGCCTGCGTCGCGTCGGGGCTGGGCGGGTCGTCGCGGTTCGGGCGGCTGCTCCTGCCACTCGTGGTGCCCTTCGCCCTGCTGCTGTTGTGGCAGGGACTCGTCGTCGGGTTTGCCGTCCCCAAGGGTATTTTTCCGAGCGTAACCAACGTCTGGGCCTCGCTTCAGGCGACTTTCCCGGTGCTGTTGCGGGACGCCTATGTGACCTTCGTCAAGGAAGTCCTGCTGGGCTTCGTGCTGGGCTTTGCCGCAGGCTTCGTGGCGGGCGTGGGCGTCGCCTCGAGCCGCTTCTTGCAGCGCGGCTTTTTGCCGCTGGCGGCAGCTTTCGGCGCCGTTCCTATCGTCGGTCTGGCGCCGGTTCTGGGGCGAGCCTTTGGGGTGGACTGGGAATCGAAGGCAGCGGTCGTAGTGATCGTGACGTTTTTTCCGGTCCTGCTCAACACCGTGCAGGGGCTCATGTCGGTCGATACCCTGAAGCTAGAGCTGCTCCGCGCCTACGCCGCCCGGCCCGCCGAGATCTTTTTCAAGCTGCGCCTGCCCAACGCGCTGCCCTACCTCTTCAACGCCCTCAAGCTCGCGGTCGTGCTGGCAGTCGTGAGCGTGATCGTCGCGGAATTCCTGATTCCGGGGCCTCCAGAAGGGCTGGGTCAGCGCATCAGCCTCTCAGCCCGGCGAGGCGCGTACGACGTGGTGTTCGCTGCCATTTTCGTCTCGAGTATCATTTCGATTGCCGTCTATAACGTTATTGCCTTTCTGGAGCGCCGCAGCACCGGCTGGCACCCTTCGTTGTGGGACGAGGGGTAGAAGCGCCTGGTGCACGGTGTACGCTCCAACCTGGACTGCACGCCTGGATTGTGGGGACACCCGCTCCGATAAGGCACCAAAACCTTCCTGCACTGCTGGATAATTGCAAGCGCTGGACCTGTCCCGATAAACTGTCACAACGTTCACAGAACGTTGTGCTCCAAGGAGGCGACATGAAGCGGATGCTGGTCGGTTTAGGCGTACTACTACTCACAGGATTGGCGACGGCCCAGGACCTCATCGACGTGACCTTTCAGTCGAAATGGTTCCCGCAAGCGCAGTTCGCAGGTTACTTTGTGGCGCAGTCCAAAGGCTTTTACGAAGAGGAGGGACTCAACGTCACGGTCCTCGACGGGGGCAACGTCAACCCGACCGTGCAGGTTGCCTCGGGTAACGCCGACTTCGGCACGGACTGGATCGCCAACATGCTGGTGCAGCGTGAGCAGGGCCTCAACGTCGTGCAGATCGCCCAGATCTTCCAGGAGTCGGGCTACCGCATGGTGGCTCTGAAGGACTCGGGAATCGAAGAGTTCGCCGATCTCGCGGGCCGCACGGTGGGCGTCTGGGGGTTTGGCAATGAGTTCGTGGCGCAGGCAGTCTTTGACGCGGAAGACCTCACGTCCGACCTCGATCCAACCGTAACGAATCCGGATGTTCAGGCAGTCGTCTACGCCTTCGACCCGTCGCTCGTTTTTCCCAACGAAGTCGACGTGGCGAGCGCCATGACCTATAACGAACTCGATCAGATCGTCGGGCTCGGCTACGGGCTCGACAGCCTCACCGTGCTCGACCCCGCCGACATCGACGCCGATCTGCTCGAGGACCTGATCTTCACCAGGCCCGATTTGCTCAACGCCCAAGATTTCAAGGGCTCGGGAGTTTCCGGGCGTGAAGTCGCGGAGCGCTTCTTGCGGGCAACCATCAAGGGCTGGGAGTACGCGGTTGCGAACCAGGAAGAAGCGGTCAGCATCGTCTTAGAGTCCTGCGGTGACACCTGCGCTGGGTCGGGCAGCACCCAGAACCCGCAGATCCACCAGACCTGGCAGATGGCGCGCGTTGCTGAACTCGTCAAGCCCGAAGACGATACCGACGTCGGGGAGATGGACGAGGATGATTTCGAGCGTTCGGTCGAGCTGTTGACCCAGGTCGGGCTGCTCTCCGAAACTGTTTCTTACAACGAAGTGGTCGACGAAACGGTCTACGACGTTGTCGAAGAATAGACGGCTGTAGGGTCCTCCAAGAATAAAGCCTCCACCCTGGACTCCAGGGTGGAGGCTTTGCCTTGCTCAGCGAGGGTCTCCGCGCAGCGCCGTAACACGCTCGGGGCGACCCTGCTCACAATTAGGTGCCCACCGAGCTGACACAATAGGGCGTGAGCCGTCTTCCGCAAAACGATCTGCCCCAGGACATCCGCGAGCGTTTACGCAGCATGAGCGAGAGCGACGAATTGACCATGCTGCGCGACGCCGTTGGGGCGGCCAACAATGTCGTGCTCCTGACCGATCCGAACCTGCCCGATAACCCTATCGTCTACGTCAATCTGGGCTTCGAAAAGCTTACTGGCTATTCTCGTGACGAGGTGTTAGGGCGCAATTGTCGCTTTTTGCAGGCTCACGACTTAGATCAGCTTGGTGTCAACCAGCTCCGCGAGGCGATCGCCAAACGTGAAGGTGTTCGCGTCGAACTGCGTAATTACCGCAAGGACGGCACGCTCTTCTGGAATGAGCTCTACGTCACGCCGATCGTTCGGGCTGGACGCCTCATCAACTTTATCGGTGTGCAGAACGACATCACGGTGCGCAAAGAGGTTGAGGCGAGCCAGCTGAAATTCATGCGCGCCGTGGAGAGTGCCAGTGACGCCATTATGATAACCGAGGCCCGCCTCGAGCCTCCCGGACCACGCATCGAATATGTGAACCAGGCATTTACCCATATGACGGGCTACCGCGCCGAGGAGGTCGTCGGCAGGACGCCCCGCATCCTGCAAGGCCCCCGCACCGACCGCACAGTGCTCGACCGTCTGAAGCGTCGCCTGACCGATGGGCAAAGCTTCGAGGGTGAAGCCGTCAATTATCGCAAGGATGGCAGCGAGTTCGTGCTCCACTGGACGACCTCACCTATTCGTGACACGGATGGTGAGATTCACAATTGGGTCGCTGTTCAGTACGACGTGACCGAGAGGCGCAGGCTCGAGCGTGAAACGCTTCATATCAGCGCCCGTGAGCAGCGGCGTATCGCGGGCGACCTGCACGACGCCTTGCAGCAGCAGCTTGTCGGGACTGCCTTTCGTGCGCGCCTTCATGCCCAGTCCCTAAGTCAACGAGGGGACGCTTCGGCCGAAGAGGCCCAGGGACTCTACACGCTTATTCAGGAGAGCATTCAGAATCTCCGCGACGTGATTCAGGGTGTCATGCCGGTGCAAGGAGATTCCAACGGTCTAATGGTCGCACTGCAGGAACTCTGCTCCCGAACGAGTGAACTCTACGGCCTCGACTGCGCGTTTTTCTATGAGGAGCCTATCCAACTCAAGGACCGAGAGCTTGCTACTCAGCTCTATTACATCACTCAGGAAGCTGTAGCCAACGCCACCAAGCACGCCGGAGCGAGCCGCGTCGAAATCAATCTGAGCCGCACCAACGGGCATGTCGCTCTTACCATTCGCGACGACGGGGTCGGTTTCGACGCCGACCTCGAGACCCCGCAGCGGGGGATGGGGCTCCACCTGATGGCGTACCGCGCGCGGCTTGTCGGCTCCGACTTCGAGGTGCGCTCGAGGGTCGGTGAGGGTACGGTGGTCATGTGCGTGTTTTTGCCCGCCTGAGGCTGTTGCGAGTGTGCAGGCAATAGGGGCTCGAGGTGTGTATCGCTTATAGGGCGTTGGTGTATTGCCTAGGGAAGATGCCCTATTATGAATTTTACAGCATTGTGATTGCAGATAATAGAAATACCTTTAGTAATGGTGCCGGTTTTCTCGAAGTTCTGGCGTTGAGTTCTATTTCTGAATGCGAATTCAGTGTATTTTCTATCGTCTTTCATTTTGTAGTCCCTAATGATTTTGTCTATATCTCCCTGTTTGACACTTGGTTTAGATTTCTTGACTTCTCTAATTACTTCTGAATAGGCGAACGGATATACATCTGTAATTCTTTGTA
>JBMDWS010000194.1:0-4521 GCA_048594695.1 Truepera sp.
GTAGATCCAGCGCACCGCCGCCTCGGGGATGGCTGCGCCCGCCTCGCGCTCGAGCAGGTCGCGGGTCGCTTCCGGCCCAAAACCGCTCAGGCGCAGCGCCTCGAAGGGTGCAGGCGGCGTGGTGCGGCTTGTCGCCAGCAGCGCGATCCCTTTACTGTGGCGCGTGGTTTCGGCCAGCTTGCCCCACAGCTCTAGCCTGAGCGGCTCGGCCTCGTGCAGGTCCTCGAGCAGCACGACGAGCGGCGCCAGGGCCGCAAGGAGGGCGCTCAGGGTATCGAGGAGGCGGGTAGGCTCGAGGGTCTCGCCGCGCCCGAGCTGCCGCATGGACGCTTCGGCCCAGCTCGGCAGACGCCTGGGGCGGGGCAGCTGTGCTGCAAAAAGGTGTAGAGGACTCGCTGCCTGTACCCGGAACGTGCGGCATCCCAACCCCTCGAGCGCTGCCGCTGCCGTATGGCTCTTGCCCACGCCCGCTTCTCCCCAGAGACCCAGGGCCATACTTCCCCGCTTGGCAGCAACAGCTTTGAGGCGGGGAATGAGCTGGTAGAGGCGCGCCGAGGTATCCATAAGTCTTGAGCGCTATTGTAGAACTCCTCCATCAATCACGCGTCAACTAAAGGGCAAAAGGGAAACAGGCTCCGAAAGGAGCGGTAAGCTGGAGGGCGTGATTACCCGCTACAGCACCCCCGAAATGACGACCCTGTGGAGCGAAGCCAACCGCTACCGCGTCTGGCTCGAGGTCGAACTCGCGGCTACTCGAGCCTGGGAAGACCTGGGCGAAATTCCCGAAGGCACCAGCACCAGCCTGAAGCAAAAAGCCGAAGCTGCACCCCTCGATGAAGCCTTCGCCGAACGTGTCGCGGAGATCGAAGCCCAGACTCGCCACGACATCGTGGCCTTTACCCGCGCCCTCACGGAGCGTTTTGGCGACGAAGCGCGTTTTATCCATCTCGGCCTGACCAGCACGGACGTGGTGGACACGGCGCAAAATATCGTGCTGCGCGAAGCACTCTCGCTTATTCTGAAAGACGCCCAGGCACTCGGTGAAGCGCTCAAAGACAAGGCTGTTACCTTCAAGCACACGCCCTGCATCGGGCGCACCCACGGTATCCACGCCGAGCCGATGACCTTCGGGCTCAAGTTTCTCAATTTTTATGCGGCCCTAAAGCGCGACGTGAAGCGCCTCGAGCACGCCCGCGAGGCCATATCGGTCGTGATGCTTTCGGGCTCGGTCGGCACCTACGCCCACGTCCCGACCGAGGTCGAGGGGCAAGTCGCCGACGATCTGGGTCTCGATATCGACCCGGTGACCAATCAGACCGTGGCCCGCGACCGCCACGCCGAGGTGCTCTCGGCGCTCGCCATCTTCGGCACTACGCTCGAGCGGGTCGCTCTCGAGATTCGCCACCTCCAGCGCACCGAGGTCCGCGAAGCGCAGGAAGGCTTTGCCAAGGGGCAGACCGGAAGCTCGTCGATGCCGCACAAAAAGAACCCCATCGCCACGGAAAATATCTGTGGCCTCGCCCGGTTGCTGCGCTCGAACCTGCAGGCAGCGCTCGAGAACGTGGCCCTCTGGCACGAACGCGACATCTCGCACTCGTCCGCCGAGCGCGTCATCCTGCCCGACAGCACGACGCTCGCGAGCTACGCCTGCCGCCGCCTGACGCGGGTGGTCCGTGACCTCATCGTCTACCCCGACGCGATGCAGAAAAATATGGACGCGCTGCATGGCCTTATCTACTCGCAGCGGGTGCTGCACAAGCTTATCGATTCGGGGATGATGCGCGAAACGGCTTATGACGTGGTGCAACGGGCGAGCCTCGAGTCGTGGGAAACAGGTGAAGGGCTGCAGCAAATCTTGGCCGCCGACCCAGCCAACACGCTCTCCCCCGAAGCCCTGGCTGAAGCCTTCGACCCGGCGTGGTATTTGCGGCAGGTGGATACGATTTATGAGCGCTTTGGCCTGTAAGTCCGTTCTAAAAGGAAACAGATAAAGCAAATAGGTCGCACAGCCCTTAAGCTTTACTAAGTATGTGCAATCAATGAAGAAAATGAACGTATAAATTCATTTGTTTACGCTTTTTGCGTTTTAAACTCTGTTCACAGTCACGGAACAATGAAGCTTTGGATTGAATAACAAGGGTGCTCATCGCACCCAAGCCAAGGAGGCTATCATGAATGTTCCACGGCAGACATGTGTTTTAGGGCTGGTATTCGGTCTCACATTTGTACTTGCATCTTGCTCGTCAATTAATCCCTCCCCCACAGCAACTCCTTCTGGAAGCAGAAATCTCGAGCTGGCCTCGTGTATAGAAGTGGGTATTGAAGCGCCAAAGGTCATTAGCGAAGGTAATGGACTCAACGCTATCTTAAAAGTCAAAAACATTTGCGAGACGGAAATCGAGCTCCCTCTGACCAAGGCAACCAGTTTTTCTGAAGGTAAGGACACAGGTGTAGAAACTTCATTCGCCCTCTCCATCAGTGACTTCCAAGAAGCTGTCACTGCAGACGACTCAACCGTAAGCGGCGGCCACCTCATTCGCTGGCTGTCTGGCGATGAGGGCTATGAATATGACGACACAATGAAAACGGTGATACTTGCTCCAAATGAAGAGCTGGAACGCGAGTTCAGCTGGAGCGGTCATCTTGGTAACGGCTCAACCTTGGAAGTGGGGAAATACCTTATCGCAGCAAGCTTTGACCTTGTACCTGCGGGGGTCACTCACTGGAGAGCGCTCTTACCTGATCGCACCTGGGAAATCAAAACACGCTTTGGGGTTCAAACCTTGGATATCGTCGCTGATTAGGCCGCTGATTAACAGGAATCCTCGAGCGGTATGCCCATGATTAGGGCATGCCGCTTTTTACATGCCTTAGCAAGCCTTACGGTCATAAAGACTAAAAGACGTGACCTGTTATAGTCGAGCCATGACGCAAAACGCTTCCCTCCCTGTCCCCGAGCGCCTCGAGCAGCGCTACGAGGGCAAAGCCAAAAAGGTCTACGCCACGAGTGACCCGGACCTCTACATTGTCGAATACAAAGACGACGCCACCGCCTTCAACGCGCAAAAACGCGGGCAGATCGTGGGCAAAGGCGCGGTCAACAACGCTGTTTCGTCGCGGCTTTTCGAGATTCTGGCAGCGCAGGGCGTCAAGACACACTTCATCGCGCAGCTGAGCGAACGTGAGCAACTCGTCCGGGCTGTCACCATCGTGCCGCTCGAGGTGATCGTGCGGCCTTACGCGGCGGGCTCGTTTGCCAAACGCTACGGCACCGAGGAGGGAATTCTCCTCACACCCACCGTGCTCGAGTGGTGCTACAAGGACGACGCGCTGGGCGACCCGCCCCTGAACGACGACACCGCCATCGCGCTCGGCTTTGCGAGCGCAGAGGATCTGGCGACTTTGCGCAGCGGGGCGCTGCGTATCACCGACGTGCTTACCGGGTTCTTCGCCTCTATAGATCTTCGTCTCATCGACTTCAAGCTCGAGTTCGGGCGGCTCGCTTCGGGCGAGATCGTTTTGGCCGACGAGATCAGCCCCGACACCTGCCGCCTCTGGGACATGACGAGCAACGAAAAACTCGACAAGGACCGCTTCCGGCGCGACCTCGGCGGCGTCGAAGAGGCGTATCAGGAAGTGTCGCGGCGCGTTTTGGAGGCAAAGTGACAGACACTGCGGAGGGGGCGCCTACAGAAACGCAGTACCGCGCTGAAATCAAGGTCATGCTCAAACGGGCCATTCTGGACCCGCAGGGTCGCGCCGTCGAAACGACGCTGCACCGCCTGGGGACTAAAAATGTCTCGGACGTGCGCATTGGCAAGCATATCGAACTCACGCTGACAGGCGAACCCGCCGAGGTCGAGGCTCAGCTCGAGCGGCTCATCGCGGAGATTCTCAGCAACCCGGTGACCGAAGAGGCGCACTACACGCTGGAAGCGAGAGCGGCTGAAGTCACGGCGGAGTAGGGGCATGCTCCTCGCCATTGTCCTACTGCTCGCGCTCCTGGCCCTCTGGGCTATCTCCTGGCGCCCGCGCCTGGTGCCGGACGTTCTCGCTGCGCCGCCACTGCTCATCGGGCACCGGGGCGTGCGCGGCTCCCTCCCGGAAAACACCCTGAGCGCTTTTGGCGCTGCGCTAGACGCGGGTCTGAACGGCCTCGAGACCGACCTGCAGCGCAGCGCCGACGGGAAGATCGTCCTCTATCATGATTTCACGCTGCCCGGCGGACAGGCGCTAAAAGATCTGACGCTCGCCGAATTGCACGCCGCCAAGCCCGACCTGCCGACGCTCGAGCATCTTTTCGAGCTGGCCCGTGGCTATCCCCACACCCTCCTCAACCTCGAGCTCAAAACGCTCGGCTGGCAAACGGGCGGGCTCGAGCGCCAGGCCGTCACGGCCATCCGGCGCTCTGGGCTCGCGGGGCGCGTGCTGGTCTCGAGCTTCAACCCGCTTTCACTCCTGCGGGTCCGCCTCCACGCGCCCGACATCCGCACGGGTCTGCTCTACAGCCCGGAAGGCCCG
>JBMDWS010000195.1:0-11962 GCA_048594695.1 Truepera sp.
GGCTGGACAGCACGCTGGAGCGACGATCCCCTACCATCTCGACGAGAGTGAGACATCCTGTGCCCCCTAAGTCACCTGCCCACGAACCCGACCTTGCGCTGCATATCGAAGACCTGACGGTCGCTTATAACGACAAACCGGTTCTCTGGGATATCGACCTCGACGTGCCTCCCGGCGTTCTGGCGGCCATCATTGGCCCCAACGGAGCAGGCAAGTCCACCCTCATCAAGTCGGTGCTAGGGCTCGTGCGGCCCGCTGCCGGACACGTTTATCTGTACGGAGAACCTTACGCGCGGCAGCGCAAAAGTGTCGGCTACGTGCCGCAGCGCTCGTCGGTCGATTGGGACTTTCCCACCACCGTTTTAGATGTCGTCATGATGGGCCTTTACGGTCAACTGGGCTGGCTGCGGCGTCCCGGCGCTCAGGCCCGGGCACGTGCACTGGGGGCGCTCGAGCAGGTCGGTATGGCGACGTTTGCACGTCGGCAGATCAGTCAGCTCTCCGGGGGGCAACAGCAGCGCGTCTTCCTCGCACGGGCGCTCGTTCAGGACGCACAGGTCTACTTTATGGACGAGCCCATGGCCGGGGTCGACGCCACGACCGAGCGCGTCATCATCGCGCTGCTTAAAGCGCTGCGCGACCAGGGCAAGACGGTCATCGTCGTACACCACGACCTGCAAACCGTCGCGAGCTACTTTGACTACCTGATTCTCCTGAATGTGCGGCTGATCGCTCAGGGTGCCACACACGAGGTCTACACCGCAGAAAATCTCCGGGCAGCCTACGGCGGGCAGATCGCACTCCTGGAGACGGCCCAGATCCCCCAGAGCCCGCCTCCTGGACGCGACGAGGTCGCAACCTCCCGATGATTCCCTCCTTCGACCTCGACTTCACACTCCGCAACGTCATGCTGGGCGCTGCCCTGCTCGGGTGCAGCAGCGGCGTCCTGGGCAGCTTTGCCCTGTTGCGGCAACAGAGCCTGCTAGGTGACGCCCTCGCACACGCCGCGCTGCCCGGCGTGTGCCTCGGCTTTCTCGTGGCCGGCTCGAGGGAGCCCCTGCCCATTTTCCTCGGGGCGCTCACCTCGGGCGTCGTTGCAGCCGGTTTCAGCCTGCTGCTCGGGCGTCGCAGCCGACTCAAAAACGACGCTGCCCTGGGCATCTCGCTGAGCCTCTTCTTCGCGCTCGGCCTGGTGCTCTTGACCGCGATTCAGCAGCGCCCCGGCGCCGGTCAGGCCGGGCTCGAGGCCTTTTTATTCGGACAGGCCGCCGCGATCGTGCCCAGCGACGTCCTGCTCATGAGCCTCGTCGCTCTCGTTTCGCTCGCGGTCGTGGGCATCTTCTGGAAAGAATTCAAGCTGCTCGCCTTCGATCCATCCTTTGCTGCCTCGCTCGGCTTCCCGGTCCTCGTTCTCGAGGGCCTACTCACCGGACTTCTGGCCTTTGCCATCGTCATGGGTCTTCAGCTCGTGGGAGTGGTCCTGATGGCGGCTATCGTGGTCGCGCCCGCCGCCGCCGCGCGGCAGTGGAGTCACAGCCTGGGCAAGATGGTAAGCCTCGCGGCTCTGTTCGGCGCGCTTTCGGGACTTGTGGGAGCAGTCGCCTCCTCGAGCGGACGCGGCCTTGCTACAGGCCCCCTCATCATCCTCGTGGCCTCGACGCTCGCCCTAGCCTCCCTCCTCTTTGCGCCGGAACGCGGGCTCGTCAGTGCGTTCGTTCGGTCCCGGCGCAACCGCCGCGACCTGGAGGAGCAGCGCATTCTACTCGACCTGTACAGGTTGGCCCAGACCCACAACGACCCCCACTACGCCAGTGAGCGCGGCATGCTGCGCACCCTCTACAGCGGTCCGGTCGAGCGTCAACTGGGGCGACTCGAGCGGGCAGGACTCACCGAACAAACGACCCACATGCAAGGCGAAGGCGTCCACTACCGGCTCACCGAGGCAGGCTGGACGCGAGCGCAGGCCCTCCTGAAGGGTCTGGGGAACACCCATGCCTGAAAGTGTCCTTGCCACTTCTGACCTGGTCGTAATCCTCGTCGGGATGCTCGTGGGCGTCGCCTCGTCGCTCCTTGGCACCTTCCTCGTTCTGCGCGGCAACAGTCTTCTGTCGGACGCCATCAGCCACGCCGTGCTGCTCGGCATCGTGCTCGTCTACCTGCTGACCGGAAATCAGTACTCACCCTTTTTTATCGTCGGCGCCGCCTCTGTCGGACTCCTCACTGTTTTCCTGACCGAGCTTTTGAGCGCGACCCGGCGCGTCAAGGCCGACGCCGCCATCGGCCTCGTCTATCCCTTTCTCTTCGCGCTCGCGGTCTTGCTTATCAACCTGTTTGCCCGCAACGTCCATATCGATACCGACGCGGTGCTTCTCGGGGAAATCGGGTTTTCCTGGCTCGACACCACGCGCCTGCTGGGACATGACGTTCCCACGAACCTGCTGACCCTCGGCGGGGTCACGCTCCTCAACGCGCTCTTTGTCACGCTCTTTTACAAGGAACTCAAGCTAACCACATTCGATCCAGGCCTCGCTGCCGCGCTCGGGCTCAGTCCTTCGCTTATGCACTACGGGCTTCTGGGCCTGACCAGCGTGACCGCCGTTACCGCCTTCGACGCGGTGGGTGCGGTGCTCTTCGTCGCGTTTGTCATCGTGCCCCCGGCGACTGGCTATCTGCTCACCGACAGGCTCTGGCGCATGCTTCTCTATGGGTGCGGGGTAGCGGTCGCCTCGAGCCTGCTCGGGTACTTGAGCGCCATGAGCCTAAACGTCTCGATCGGCGGCATGATGGCGCTCTGGACCGGCATCTTTTTGCTCGCAGCGTTTCTCTTCGGTTCGCGCCACGGTCTGCTGGCCCAGGAAAAGACTCGACGCCGACAACAGCAGGAAAACGCAGCGCGGGTCCTGCTCGTGCACCTCTATAACCACGAGGGCAAGGAGGCGGCAGAGGCCGATCTCACGACCTTGCAGCAGCACCTGAGCTGGAACGAGCGCAAGCTCTCGAACGTCCTTTCGCACAGTCTCGAGCGGCAACTCGTGAAAACTGCACGTCAGGGCGACCCCCTCGAGTTGACCGAAAAGGGCCGCAGGATCGCTCGGGAGGTCTGGGAACCCTGGCACAGTCGCTAGGGCCTCACCCCCACGCCAGCGCGCCCCGCGTCCGCCAGTAATCCTCGGACGCTTCCCTCAAACCCTCCAGAGCAGCTTCGGCTTCCTCATCCCAGGAAACGCCGAGCGCCCCCACACTCTCTCTGACCTGAGCCCGCGTCGCGGCACCCGAAAGCGTCATACCTGCCCAGGGTCTCGCCAGCGACGCTGCCAGCGCCAGTCCTGGAAGGGTCGTCTCCAACCGTGCAGCCTGAACCTCCAGCACGCGGCGCTTGGCGGCGAAGGCTGGTTCATCGTTGCGCGCGGTCAGGCGACCGTTTGCCAGAACCTCTTTATGGATGACCTGGAGCCCTTCGGCGTGGGCGGCCCGCAACGCCAGTTCGGCGGCGCGCTCGAGCAGGTTCCAGGTAGCCTGCACCGCGTCGAAGAGCTTGCTTCCCTCAGACTCGATACGCAGGGCGCGCTCTAGCGTCCGCGCCTGCCCAGCCCCGCTCAGGGTCAGCCCGACCGCCGTCCCTCCCGACTTGAGCTCAAAGAGCCGCGCGAGCACCGCTTCGTTCTCTAGCACGCCGGACTCCAGCGTTGCCGAGTGAATCTGGTAGAGGTTCAGGTAAGGACCAAGTAGCGCACGGCTCTCCTGCCACTGCTGCTCTAATTTGGCAAGTGAATGCTCCTTGACCTCATGCGCATGGGCCTCGATCTGCCAGCCCGCTGTATAGGTGTAGCCCCACTTCGAACCGATACAGACCGCGTCCGGGTGAATGTTCCGCGTCCGGAGCCAGCTCGACAGGAATACCTCAGCCAGTCCGTAGGAACGCGCAGCGTCGAGATAGCGAACGCCGTACGACCAGGCCGCGTCCAGAACCGCGTGCGTGTGGCGCTCGAGGCTCTCAGGCTCGAGGCGCCCCGAGAGATCGTCTCGGTGACCCAAGTTGATGTATCCCGGTCGCCCCAACGCAGCGAGTCCCAGTCCCAGTGCAGGCACGTCCCCCGCGCATATTCCGAAATCACTCATGGGGGCAAGGGTATCAGATTCACCTTTCCCCCGGTGATTCCAACAAAAGTATGTCGTCTTGACAACATTGAATCCACGCAGTACCCTCGATTTGGAATTCAATCCTGGATTTTTTGTAACCTCGGGTCAGGCAGAGGTGTCTCCGAAGTCTGTCGGGTCACAGGTCGCCTCCTCGGGCGCTGTAGAGCTCTAGAAGGGAGCTAGGCTTGAAAACAGTTCTTGTAAGGTCCGGTTTATTGGCAGCGGCGCTCTGTACGGGTATGAGCTGGGCGCAGGGCGACATCGAACGTATCCCCGACGACCTTTTCCCGCTTACGACCGAGCCCGCGACATTAAAGGTTTTTCTCATGGCGCGACCGGTTGTCGAGGATTACAACAACAACACGTTTACCCAGTGGTATGAAGAAAAAACCGGCGTCGACCTCGATATCGAGGTTGGCCCCAGCCAGCCGGAAGAATTCCAACAGGCGCTCAACCTTCGGCTCGCGTCGGGCGACCTGCCCGACGTTGTGCTGGGTGCCGCCGTCAGCACCTCGCAACTCGCGCTCTACGGGCAACAGGGCCTCTTCTTGCCGCTCAACGACCTCATCGAAAGCGCCGGGCGCGAAACCAGGCGCGTGTTCGAGCTCTACCCGACAGCCAAGCAGGTCGCCACGGCACCAGACGGCAACATTTACAGTCTGCCGGAAGTCAACGACTGCTTTCACTGCTCGTACGCGCAAAAGATGTGGATCTATCAGCCCTGGCTCGACACGCTGGATCTCGAGATGCCCACCACCACCGAGGAATTCAAGGCGGTACTCGAAGCGTTCAAAACCCAAGACCCCAACGGCAACGGTCAGGCCGACGAAATTCCCTTCGTGGCTTCACCGGACGGCTGGAACGGCAAATTCGATTACTACCTGAGCCAGTCGTTTGTCACACCAAGCGCTTACGAGACAAGACTCTACCTGGGCGACGGAGTCATCGACGCGACCTATAACAAACCCGAGTTTCGCGATCTACTCCGCTACCAGAACGAACTCTTTCAAGCCGGGCTGATCTCGGACCAGAGCTTTACCCTCGATCAGGACGGCCTCGACCGACTCCTTTCCAATCCAGACGACGTGATCGTCGGTGCGACGACCCAGGGGTGGATGAGCGCCTTTGCCGATACCGTCGGCCAGGAAGGCTCGCGCTTTGCAGACTATGTGACCGTACCCCCGCTCGAGGGTCCGCAGGGTGTTCGCCAGCAGAACTATGCGGCCTACCAGATCGCTGCGGGCGACTGCGTTGTCACCAGCGCAGCCGAAGACCCTGAACTCGCTTTCCGCTGGTGCGACGCCATGATGAACGAAGAGGTCTATCTGCACGCCTACTTCGGCGCGCAAGACGAAGACTGGCGCTGGGCCACACCCGACGAGGTCGGCATCAACGGCAAACCTGCCTGGTATGTGCCCCTGACCAAGTTCGGCACGACGCAGCGCAAGAACTGGGACCAGACGACGCTTGGCTTCCGTTCATCGGACTTCCGCCTCGGAGAAAAGCGTGTGAGCGACACCGATCTCGAAGTTTGGCTCTACGAACAGAGCAAGAAGCTCGAGCCCTACGCGCAACCCGTCGAGAGCGTCGTCCCCCCTCTCTACTTCAGCGCCGAACAGGCTCAAGAGCTTGCCGATCTAAGTAGTACCCTGGAACGCTTTGTCGACGAGTCGGTCGCGAACTTTACGCTGGGCAACGCCGACATTGCCGACGACGCGCAGTGGGAGAGCTACCTGGCAAACCTCGAGGCCATGGGCCTGCCCCGGATGCTCGAGATCTATAACGAGGCCTACAAGCCTCGTTAACAAAGCCTGACAAGAGTCGGCCTGGTGCCGGGCCGGTCCGACTCATCCTGAGGTGAAGCTCGAGGAGGTCTATTTTGGCACGAAGCATCATTCGAGATACGGCTGGCGACCGCGTGTTCATGGCGTTCAATTATCTCGTTCTCACCCTGCTCCTTGTCGTTATCTTGTATCCGCTCGTCTACGTCCTTAGTGCCTCGTTTAGTAGTGGCAGCGCCGTTACCTCGGGCCGCGTCTGGCTCTGGCCCGTCGAACCGACGCTAGCTGGCTACGAGGCAATCTTCAAAAACCGTATGGTGCTGGTCGGGTTTTACAACTCGTTTTTCTACACCGTCGTCGGGACGCTCGTCAACGTCGTCATGACGATCCTGGCAGCCTATCCGCTCTCCCGCCCGGACCTGCCCGGCAGGCGCGTCATCGCCTTCATCTTTTTTTTCACCTTGCTTTTTGGCGGCGGCCTTATTCCAACCTATCTGGTCGTGCGCGATCTTGGTCTTCTAAGCACACGCTGGGCCATGATCATCCCGGGTGCTCTATCTGTCTGGAACGTGCTCATCGCCCGCACCTTCTTCGAGAACAACATCCCCAGAGAGCTGCGCGAGGCCGCCGAACTCGATGGCTGCGACGATTTCAACTTTCTTTGGCGCGTCGTCCTGCCGCTCTCTGGCTCGATCATCGCGGTGCTGGCCCTCTTTTATGGCGTCGGGCACTGGAACTCCTACTTTAGCGCCCTGATCTACCTCTACGACCAAAATCTCTGGCCCCTCCAGCTCGTGCTGCGCGACATTCTCGTACAAAACCAGATCGACCCGACCATGATGGCTGACGCCCGGGAAATGGCAGCCAAGGCCCAACTCCGCGAGCTCCTCAAGTACTCGCTCATCGTCGTCGCGACTGTACCCCTCCTTATCGTCTATCCCTTTGTGCAGCGACATTTCGTCAAGGGTGTGATGATCGGCTCAGTCAAAGGTTAGGAGAGACATCATGGCTATCCCCAATACCCTTCCCAAACTCGGCCAGCGGCAAAAAGGCCAGGGAAGCTTCTGGCAACGCCTGCGCCGCCACTGGCAGCTCTATCTGCTCCTTTTTTTGCCACTTCTCTACCTGGCCGTCTTTAGTTACTGGCCCATGTACGGCGTGCAGATCGCCTTTCGCAACTACAACCCGGTGCAGGGTTTCAGCGGCAGCCCCTGGGTAGGCTGGGACCACTTCACGCGCTTTTTCAACACCTACGACTTTGTACGGACCCTGCGCAACACCCTCTTCTTGAGTGTGTATAGCCTCGTTGCCGGGTTTCCCTTCCCTATCCTGCTGGCGCTCGGCCTACACTACACCACGCGTAAATGGTTCAAAAATTCCGTCCAGATGGTCGCCTACGCGCCCTACTTTATTTCGGTCGTAGTCATGGTGGGATTGATCTTGCAGATGCTGGCACCGGGCACGGGCCTTATCAACAACCTCCGAGGGGCGTTCGGCCTGCCCGACATCAACTTCATGGCTCAGCCGCAGATGTTTCCGCACATCTACGTCTGGTCAGGGATTTGGCAAACCGTGGGCTTCGGTTGTGTCATCTATCTCGCGGCCCTAAGCGGCGTCGATCCCACCCTGCACGAAGCGGCCATTATCGATGGGGCCTCGAAGGTGCAGCGCATGTGGCATATCGATCTGCCTGAAATCATGCCGGTCGCGATCCTGCTTCTCGTTCTGAGCCTCGGCGGAATCCTCAGCACGGGATTCGAAAAGATCCTGTTGATGCAAAACCCGCTCAACCTCCGCACGTCGGAAGTGATCGATACGTACGTCTACCGCGTCGGCCTCAATTCGGCGATTCCAAACTACTCCTACGCGACGGCTATCGGCCTGTTCAAATCTGTCGTCGGCCTTGTCCTCGTGATTTTGGCCAACCGTCTCGCAGCGCGCGTCGGACGGGGCAGCAACGTGTTCTGAACAGCATTAGGACGACCTAGGAGCCACATCATGTAGCGCCAACCGCTTACCGAGAGAGGTCCCTTCACCAACCCCGGGCCTCACCACCCTCTTCTTGTCCACCTGTCACGGAGTGAACCGTTTATATGTTCCAACCCAAATCCACCAAAGGCGATACGAGCTGGTTTACCCACGACCGCTTCGGCATGTTTATCCACTGGGGGCTCTACGCGCTACCGGCCCGCCATGAGTGGGTTAAAAGCCGCGAAACAATCCGCGACGAGGATTATCAGGTCTATTTCGACCACTTCGACCCCGACCTCTACGACCCTTACGCTTGGGCCGCAGCTGCCAGGCAGGCCGGGATGAAGTACGTCGTACTCACCACCAAGCACCACGAAGGCTTTTGTCTTTGGGACAGTCAGCAAACCGACTACAAGGTGACCAACACCCCGTACGGCAAAAATTTGGTTGCCCCCTACGTCGAGGCGTTTCGCGAAGCTGGCCTCAAGGTCGGGTTTTACTATTCGCTCATCGACTGGCACCACCCCGATTTTCCTATCGACATCTTTCACCCGTACCGGGACCACAGCGATGAAGACGTCGCCCGTCTGAACGAGGGGCGCGACATCAGACGCTACGCCGCGTACATGCGCGAGCAGGTCCGCGAACTCCTCACCGCGTACAAGCCCGAGATTATCTGGTACGACTTTTCCTATCCCGACCGCCCCTACAAGGGACTGCCGGGCAAAGGCCACGAGGACTGGGAAAGCGATAAGCTCGAGGCCCTCACGCGCGAACTCTGCCCTGACATCATCATCAATAATCGCCTCGACTTACCAGGCAGCGCAGACATTTATACCCCGGAGCAGTTCCAGCCAAGAGCGTGGATTGAGGTTGACGGAGAGCCGGTCGTTTGGGAAACCTGCCAGACGTTCAGCGGCTCCTGGGGCTACCACAGGGACGAGACAACCTGGAAGTCGCCAGAGCAACTCGTCAAGATGCTTGTTAACTCAGTCGCCAGCGGCGGAAACCTGCTCATGAACGTCGGACCCACTGCGCGAGGCACCTTCGACAAGCGAGCTGAGGACGCACTTATCGTGTACGGCGACTGGCTTGCACTCCATGGGCGCGCCATCTACGGCTGCACGCAGAGCGAATTCGCTGCTCCCGAGGGTTGCCGCCTGACCCAAAAGGGCAAGCGCCTCTACCTTCACATCTACGACTGGCCCTTTCGTCACCTGCACCTAGACGGCTTCGCGGGCAAGGTCGCCTACGCCCAACTCCTAAGTGACGCCAGCGAGGTCAAGAGGCTCGAGCCCGGCAAACACGACGAATGGAGCATCGCAGAAACCGCCAGCGACACGCTCACGCTCGAGCTGCCGGTCGTCAAGCCAGACGTCGTCGTTCCGGTTATCGAGCTTTTTTTGCGATGAGCCGTGCTATAACGTCCCTAGCCCAAAAACGCAGCAGTCCGTCAAGTTCACCGGCCTGGAAAGGAAACACGATGAAAAAAAGCCTTCGTTCTAGCCTCCTTACGCTCGCGTTCGCCAGCCTCGCCTGGGGGGGTGCCCAGCAAGAGCCGCCTGCCGACTGGCTCGTGCCTGAAGGCACCTTCCCCATTGCCGAAGAACCTACTACCCTGCGCGTGTTCGCGCCGGGTAGCTCGAGCACCGACCTCAACACTGCCGGGTTTACCCAGTGGTACGAGGAGCAAACGGGCGTTAAGGTCGAATGGATGCTGGCCCCCAGCGGACAAGACCTCAATCAGGCCCTCAACCTGCTAATCGCTTCTGGGGACTATCCGGACGTCATCATGGCGCCGCTGACTCCCACCCAGCAGGTTCTCTACGGTCAGCAGGGCGTCATCCTGCCGCTGAACGACCTGATCGAGCAGTACGGTACCCAGACGAAAAAGATCTTCGAGGCGTATCCCGAAGTCGAGGCCTCGGTCACCGCGCCTGACGGCACCATCTACGGGCTCCCCGAAGTCAACGAGTGCTACCACTGTTCAATGTCGCAAAAGATGTGGATCTATCAGCCCTGGCTCGACACGCTGGGTCTCGAGATGCCCACCACCACCGAGGAATTCAAGGCGGTACTCGAAGCGTTCAAAACCCAAGACCCCAACGGCAACGGTCAGGCCGACGAGGTGCCGCTGACCGGTGCACCCGAAGCGCAGATGTGGAACGGCAGCATCGACTCGTTCTTGATGAACGCGTTTACCCTCGACTCGCTCTCCTACCCCACGCGCACGTCCCTGCAAGACGGCAAGATCACCCCGAGCTATACGCAGCCAGGCTTCCGCGAAGGTCTGCGCTACCTCCACGACCTCTACAGCGAAGGGCTCCTCGCACCTGAAAGCCTGACCCAGACCTCCGATCAGGTCCTCTCGCAGGGCCTCGCCGATCCGGTCAAACTGGGTTCGGTCAATACGGCCCTCTCGGGCTACTTCACGGAGTGGGGCAGCGAGCGCAACGTCGAGTACGTGACGGTTCCGGCGCTTGAAGGCCCCGAGGGTCTGCAAGTTACGCCCTACGCACCCCTCCGGGGCAATGGACGCTTTTTTATCACCCCTGCCGCCCAAGACCCGGAACTCGCCTTTCGCTGGGCCGACGCCATCTATATCCACGAAGTCGGACTCCGCGCCATCTTCGGAGACGAAGGGGTGAACTGGCGCTGGGCCGAGGCCGGGGAAGTCGGTATCAACGGCGAACCCGCCATCTACGCGACGCTGCCGTCCGAGGAAGGCGCTCCGGGCAACGGCTGGGACCAAGCCAACCACTCCTTCCGCCCGGCGAGCTTTCGTCTCGCTGAAGCGCGCAAAAGCGACCTCGACGTCGAGGTCGTTCTCTACACGCAGACCGAGAAGCTCGCCCCCTACCAGCAAGACGTAGCGACCACCGTGCCGGCGCTGTTCTTTACTACCGAACAGTCGCAGGAACTCGCCGACTTAGAAGCCACCGTCAACCGTTACGTCGACGAGATGATCGCCCGCTTTACCAACGGGGACGCCGACATCGAATCGGACGCCGCCTGGGAAGAGTTCCAGAGCACGCTGACCCAGATGGGTTTACCCCGCATGCTCGAGATTTATCAGGAAGCCTACGACGCCTCGGCGAACGCGACCGAAGATACCAGCGCCGCGAACTAGGACGGCGTGAGCGTTAGGCCTACTCTCCAGCAGCTCGAGTGGCAGCGTGCCGAATTCGGCATGTTCTGCCACTTTGGCGTCAACACCTTTAACGGCAAAGAGTGGAGCGACGGGACGCTGCCCGTGGCAAGCTTCAACCCTGCCCGCCTGAGCGCGCGGCAATGGGTCGAGGCGGCGCAGGCGGCGGGCATGCACTACCTCATCCTCACCGCCAAGCATCACGACGGCTTCTGCCTCTGGCCCACCGACACGACCGACTATTCCGTAGCAGCGTCGCCCTACAAGGAAGGCCGGGGCGACGTCGTAGGCGAGGTGGCAGAGGCCTGCCGCGAAGCGGGGTTACGCTTCGGTCTCTACCTTTCCCCCTGGGACCGCCACGAGCCCTGCTACCCGGACGCCCGCGCCTACGACGTCTTTTATCAGCGGCAGCTCACCGAGCTCTGCACGCGCTACGGGCCACTCTTCGAGATTTGGTTCGACGGCGCGGGCTCGGACGGGCGCACCTACGACTGGGAAGGGGTTATGGCGGTCGTGGAGGCGCACCAACCGGAGGCGATGGTCTTTAACATGGGCCGCCCCACGATTCGCTGGATCGGGAACGAGGACGGCCTCGCCGCCGATCCGACGCCGTACGTCGTAGACGCGCTGCCGGGCAGCGGCGCTTACACCGACGCACTGCTCGCCCGGGAGCCGCGCTACATTCCGCCCGAGTGCGACGTGTCGATTCGGCGGGGCTGGTTCTGGCACGAACAGGAAACCCGCACGCTCAAAAGCCTCGAGCACCTGCTAGGCATCTATTACCGCTCCGTGGGTCTCGGCGCCAACCTGCTCCTCAACGTGCCCCCCAACCGGGAGGGTCGCATCGACGCGCCCGACGCTGCCCGGCTGCGGGAGCTGAGGGCCGCGCTGCAACGCCGCTTCGCCCAGCCCCTGACAGGCA